>CALMNI010000001.1 GCA_937868555.1 uncultured bacterium
GTCAATAGCACCTTATATTACATATAAAGTGCTATATTATAAATATATGCTATCGGCTCAGGAGCGAAGGAAGCTAGCGATTTTCCATAAGGCTGCTTCTGGATTCTTTATGAGGCTATGTCCCCATACTCTCAAAACCTTCCATCCTTTCCGCCGCAGGGCGCGTCGGTTTCTGATATCGCGTGCTATATTGTTTTCGATTTTTGATCTCCAATACTCCTGAGGTATGCGCTGTTTCCATAGGTGAAATTTGTATCCATGCCAAAAATCACCATCTATAAAGATAGCGATTTTTTTCTTTGGGAGTGCGACGTCGGGCTTGCCGGCGATCTTTGAATAGTGCTTTTGGAAATAGATCTTCTCGCTCTTTAAAAAGGTAAAAACCTTTCTTTCGATACCGGTATTCTTCGCTCTTATAAGCGACATGATTTCGCTGCGCTTCTCCTTGGTAAAAACGTCAGGCATTTTTTTCAGACTCTAGCGCAATTCGAATGTTTTCAGCAATACGTGCTATTACTGGAACGGTTACCGAATTCCCGATCTGCTTATAGAGATGGGAATGCGCTTGGTCAGCTGGGAAGGCAAATGATTCTGGGAAGCCTTGAAGACGAGCACATTCTCTAGGAGTAAGCTTGCGGATTCCTTTTGCGTCCCGGATGATTGGAACGTTGTGACCGCCCAAGCCCATACTGGCGGTCAGAGTCGGGCTCATACCGTTTTTTAATTCGCGCACGTAGACGCGTCTGTATTGGTAAAAGCTATCGCGTTTTTTTACTGCCGCTTTCAACCGCGTGTAGATATCATTATATCGGTTATCGTAGTAATATCCATCGTCAACGTTTCTTTCTAGGATCTGAGGCATTCGCTTAGTAAGCGGAATCTTATCTGGAAAATGGAATTTCATGAGAGTCCGGGGCGATCGGAATGCTACGATATAAATCCTTTCTCGAGTTTGAGGAACGTTGCCATGCGTCATGCTATTCAGGACTTCCGCTTTCATGTAGTACCCAGCCCGTTTCAACTCTTCTTCAATCCGCTTGAAGGTCTTTTCATCATCATGGTGCTTCAGGTGCTTCACGTTTTCCAGAAAGACGGCACGCGGCTTTCTTTTCTTCAAAATTTCAATCACGCCGAAAAGAAGATTGCCTCTGTCTTTGTCTGCAAATCCACGTTTGTGCCCAGCGACGGAAAATGGCTGGCACGGAAAGCCTCCTGCCAGAATATCGAAGTCTTTCGGGATGCGCTTCATTCCGCGTTCGTTTATGGCTTCAAATAGATTCGAGTTGTCGATTCCTCCAAAGTTCAATTTGTATGTTTCCGCAGCTTTCTTGTCAAAATCGTTCGAATAGACTATTTCAAATCCGGCCGCTTCGAGTCCTATGCGTATGCCTCCTATGCCTGCAAACAAATCAATCGCTTTAAGTTTTTTCTTTGCCATATTGCTTCATTGTATAGGATTTATAAGGTTTTTTCAATCTTAGAGCCGTCGATTGATACCGTCCCTCTTGTTATCGAAATTCGCGATCTAAGACATCCCATCAATTCTCTCTTTTCATCATTAGCTCCTTCCTCAAGTACGTATTTCATGTATATCCGCGGATCGACGCTTTCGTACGGGGCACTAGGATTCGTTTGCCTCAGCACGCCTCTTTGGAATTTATCGTATCTCTTGAGCTCTTCTTCGAATTTATGCTGGATATTCAATTTATTTATTTCTATTTGCCCGATGATCTTTATCAATTGCTTTACGAGCTCCTCTTCTCGCATATACGGATTCTTGCATTTCTTGTCTTTGGATCGGCAGCATCCGTAGTAGATGTATTTTGCAACCGTCCCGTTTTTGAGTTGCTTGTATTTTTCCTCGGCGCTCATCATTGACCCACATAGCCCGCAGCTCATGAGCTTGGCGAAGGTGAATTCCTTGCTTTGCCTGACAATGTTATCGCGCGTCAGCTGATTTTGTACTGCTTCAAATAATTCCTTAGTAATCAACGGCTCGTGCTTGCCCTGGTACCAGTTGCCGGAGTTCTTGGGATATTCAAATACCCCGTAATAAAAAGTGTTTGTTAGGGTCCGGTATAAATTACTAACCGATAGACTTTTGTTCCCGATCGTCTTGAAGTTAAGGTCGAATTTAAGCCAGTGATACAGTCTCCTGCCTGACCATTTTTCGTAAGCGACTTTCTCGAAGATATTTTTAACTATCGCGGCGCGGTCGGGGTCAAGGATTGGCATGCATTTCCTGTCCATGAATTTTTGATTTAGATAACCCGTCGGAGCTTGGTTGGGCCATAGACCCATCTCTACTCTTGTTCTGATGCCGCGCTTCACGTTGACGCCTCGGTTATCGTTTTCCAGTTTTGCCTGCGATCCGAGAATCATGAGAAGAAATTTCTCATTAGGCGAATTAGTGAACCGTTGCCCATAAGTCCGTATCTCCTTAAGTATTCCGGCATCAAGCAGATCGACAACCTTGCCGAGGTCACCGGCGTTTCTGCTGATGCGATCTGGAGCCCACGTTAGGATACCGTTATATTGCCCCGCTTTTATTTCGTCGATAATCTCATTGAAGACTGGTCGCTGCCCCGTCTCCTTGGCCGAGTGTGATTCACGTTTCATGCAGACGATTTCAAGATTCTCCCGTTCGGCAAGCGCGAGCATTTCCTTTACTTGGGAATCGATGCTCAGGGCTTGCCGTTCCTCGGCCTCGCTTGATTTTCTCGCGTAGAGGCAGTATTTGACCGGCGTCTCCGTAATTATAGGTACGGCACCAAGTCGTTGATCCGTCAAAGAGCGCGTTTGTTCCATATGTGTTTGTTAATTATTAAAACTCTTCTAACACATAGATGACGCAGACCCTGACGCTAGTCTAGGAGGCAAGCTGTTGGTAACTAGGCCTTCGCAAGGCCTCTTTTCTAAGCTAGTATTCAGTGGACTTTTAGCCTTTTTTCGGCTAATATGAACATTGACAATTAAATAGGGAGACCTAAACCGGCAAGCGATTGCCGGCATGGTCGAAAGTCGCAATCAGCATAAAGACCCCATCATCAGGGTCGCTGATTGCGCTATGCTTGGAAACTTGCATATGAGCCGAAAGGCTCGCCTGGTGATGGGTTTTGTGTATCCAAAGCCAGGATTTATTTACTAAGGAATATATCCTTATGAAAAAGCATCTCGCATTGAAAATCGTTCT
The DNA here is from genome assembly GCA_937868555.1 of uncultured bacterium. GTDB lineage: Bacteria > Patescibacteriota > Patescibacteriia > Patescibacteriales > Patescibacteriaceae > Patescibacterium. The sequence goes on from CALMNI010000001.1 coordinate 3,194, forward strand.
CTCGCTGCTCCCAGCCTTGATTTTGACCCAGAACTGGGCTTGGATGAGCGCCAATAAGATTCTCGGCATAGCGTTCCTCGTTTTGTGGGCGTTGTGCGTCTGGCTCGTCTTGCGGATCGAGGATAAGGCAAAGATTATCGCCCAGCTTCTCCGTACCGCTGAAATCGGCTTGTTCCTCTTGCCGATCTCGGCGTTGATCCTGACATTCGTTATGGGCTCTCAAGTCGTTAATTCAACCGAAGGCGCTGCCCAGGCGGGAGCCGCTATCGGAGTCGGGATCGCCGGAATGATGGCCGTAATCCTCGGCTTCATTATAGGCGTTGCCGGAGGCGTTATCATGCATGTATTAGCCAAGCGGTTTGAAAAGAAAATTACTGACAAGGCCGAAACTAAGGCGACAAACTTCTTCGAGAAGCATAAGGCCGTTACTGTTACTCTTGCGGTCTTGCTTCTTATCATTATCGCTTCGGTAAAGTCCGCGGATCAGAAAACTGTAGCAACAAATACTGCCACGCCAGAAAAGGCTGCCGCCACCGAACAGGCCAAGCCCGAGCAGCCGAAAGAGCCGACGCCAGTTGAGGTCGTAAAGTCGAGCGTCACGCGCGATTCGATCGGCACGCCTGAGGCGAACGTCACGTTCAAGAACATTTCCAAGAAAGAAATCGACGGCATCAAGGCTCGGATCAAGACGTTTAATAATTTTGACGAGCCGGTTAACGGCTTCCTGTCCGATAATACGTTTGACGGAATTTCGCAGGACAAGATAGGCGTAGGGAAGTCGAATGATGTAACTTGGACTTTGTATAACTTCGACGGCGCAAGCAAGATCAAGGTTGAGGTTTACCACGTTCATTTCAGCGACGGAACCGCTTGGGAAGAGTAATCGCTGGGTGTGAAGAGAAGAATGTTCGTATTGCCCGGGCGCCGCTGCCCGCCGATCGGCCGGCTCAAGCCATATGAACAAACCGTTAACGTACGAAGAATATCAAGAAAAGCTAAAGTCGGTTTCAACGCCTGAAGAAGCACAGGCATTAGTGCAGCAAATGCTTATGCCTATGCTGGGAGCATTTGCCCAGCCGTCGCCTTCAGCGGAGACAGAGGAGGAAGATGACGAAGAGGATGAGGCTTTGCCTAGGAAAGCAGCGTATAAGCCGAGCAAGAAGAGCCTCGATTCCGCGCCGTGGTACGACGCGCTCGGCAACGATACCGATGCGATGGTTGTCAGCCTGTATGCAAAGGGCTTGACCACGCGCGATATCGCCAAGTATATGAACCTGCATCACGGCACGGAACTTTCCCAGCCCGCGATTTCGGCTATTACCGAAAAGGTGATGCCGTTTGCCAAGGAGTGGCAATCCCGCGCCCTTTCCTCCTGCTATCCGGTAGTTTATCTCGACGGGCTCCATTTCAAGGTTAGGGATGCTGGAAAGATCGTTTCCAAGTGCGCGTACATCGTTCTTGGGATAAACCAGTACGGCCAGAAGGAAGTGCTAGGCATCTGGATCAGCGAAAGCGAGGGAGCCAAGTTCTGGATGGGCGTGCTGAACGAGTTGAAGAACCGCGGCGTGGAAGATATTATTATCGCATGCGTAGACGGTCTCAAAGGTTTTCCTGAGGCTATCAAGACGATTTATCCGCAGGCTGAAGTTCAGCTATGCATCGCTCATCAGATCAGGCACACCGTCATGTTCCTGCCGCATAAGGACAGGAAGGCATTCTGCGACAGCTTGAAAACCGTTTATACCGCTCCAAGCGAAGATGCGGGACGCGACGCCTTGAACGCCTTGGCAGAGCGATGGCCGCAGTACAGCTCATACCTCAAGAGCTGGGAGAATAATTGGCAGGATCTTGCGACGTTCTTCTCATATCCTCAGCCGATCCGTCGCATGATCTATACGACGAATCCGATCGAGAATCTGAATCGCCAATTCAGGAAGGTAACGAAGACTACGACGATATTCCCTCATGACGACTCCCTTATCAAGCTGCTGTGGCTGGCCCAGGCCGACATCAGCCAGGCATGGATACTGCCTCTGAGGAATTGGGGAGAAATCATGGCCCAGCTGTCTATCTTGTTT
>CALMNI010000002.1 GCA_937868555.1 uncultured bacterium
AAAAAGATTATTGTTGAAATTAATTTCGGAGATGGAAAACAGCGCTATGAAATTGCCGGTTTGCCGCACCACCATCATCTTGTCTGTACAAACTGCGGGAAGATAGAGGATATTATCGCCGATAAAGATTTAGAAGTTTTGGAAAAGAAGATTAAGCGCTCCAAAGGTTTTTCTATTAATAGCCATAATCTTGAGTTTTTCGGTATTTGTAAAAAATGCCAATAAGCGCCCATAGTGTGGAAATGCGTAACAAAAACCTTTGCCAAACGAAGTACTAAGCATAGAGATACGCGTATTTTCATTCACTAAGTCTTATTATATGGATAACAAAAAACAAATCTGGCCTTGGGTGGCTGGAGCAATTGTTGTGGTTGTTGCAGTTATTGCTATGTGGCAATATCGTCAAGCCCCTATGGCTTCTGCACCAGCGACCACTGAAGAAGAGCAGGCTGAAGTTATAGAGCCAACAGACTCTGCGGCAATGATAACTCCAAGCGAAACGCCCGATGAGGGTTCGGATTCAGTAACTACTCCTAAAACTCCTGCCAATCCGGCTCCTAGCTCTCCGAGCACGAGTTATGCTAAGGCAGTGCAGACCTATAAATACCGTATTCAGTTTTCGCAGTGCCATGGCTTAAGCAGCATTATGAATAATGGTTCCTTGACTGTTAAGCAAAATACTAAGTTCATGATCGATAACCGCGATAAGGTGGCTCGTACTATTGTTTTTGCCAGCAACGTTTACAAAGTTGGAGCTGAGAATTTTGTAATTGCCAGTATCGCAAAGCCGGGCGTATATAACGTTACCTGCGATGGCGGAGGAGCAGCGACGATTACCGTTGAAAAATAAAATAAAAAAATAAAACATCCCTCCGTATTCACGGGGGAATGTTTTTATAAAAAATATTATAAGCCCTGGCTGATCTTGTAGCCAATCCAAATTCCAAGAAAGCCTCCAAGCGCACTGCAGGCAATTGACGTAAAAGAAAATATGCCCGCGCCCCATAAGAGCGGAATGAAGCTGCCGGCATAGGAACCTATGGCCATCATTATCCAAATAACAACTTTGCTGTTCATGTATTCATTGTAAGGGAGTTTGGCCAATAAATACAGCCTTTGTTTGCTTGTGGCAGCTCTAAGCCTGTATAATGAATATATGGAAAAAATAACCTTCGAAAAGGTCTACACCCGCGATACAAGCCTTATAATGCAGGAAATATGGGCTCGCGGCTGTACAACTCGCATTCAGCAAGAATTGGGTTTTGCTAATCCTCATCATCCCGAGATTATTCATTTTATTAATGATGGGAGTATTGAAATATGGGAAAATAAACAGGCTACGTCGGCGCTCATGGATTTTATTGTAGAGGCTAATAAAAAGGATGCGCATTTTTTAGACAATCGCTTATCAGAGTATAAACAGCAATTAAGTGATTTGCGGCAGTACTGGGATGACGGTCGCTTAAGCGATATTGAAGATTTTCCAGATTACCTGCGCCGAGTTAATGAAGCGATTGTTAATTTTATTGCTTATTATTATTCAGCGGTTGATGATAGAACGCCGGAGTTAATCCGTCGTAAGGCGCTGAAGATGCGTGAAACCGATACTTTTTTTGCTACGAGCGATATATTTATTCGTAATAGTTTGATTCATTTTTATCCGGCCATTAAGGGTTATGAGACGGGCGTGTTGAGTGCTGAGGTTAAACACTTGCCCCAACTTGCTGAATTACGCGAACGGCGCAAGCATTTTACGCTTATAAATGGAATTGAAAGTCAGTTGGAAGATTTATCAGATTTAGAGAAACGGCGGCCTGAATTTAATTTTATTTTTGAAAAAAATGAATTTCCTCACACGAGAGAATTTAAAGGCCAAAGCGCTTTTCGCGGAAAAGTTGAAGGAATAGTGCGTATGCTGCGCCGACGGGATCAAATTTCCGATGTGAAGGCTGGAGATATTATTGTATCGCCAATGACAACTCCTGATTTTATGCCAGCGATGGAAGTGGCAGCTGCTTTTGTAACTGATGAGGGAGGTATTACGTGTCATGCGGCCATTGTTGCTCGTGAGTTAAAGAAACCGTGCATTATTGGAACGAAGTTTGCAACAACACTTCTTAAAGACGGCGATAGGGTTGAAGTTGATGCCAATCAGGGAATAGTGAGGATTTTGTAATACTCAAGCTAACATACTATCTTTGTGCGAGTTTTACCTATAAATGACAAAGAGACCGTGAAGACAGCCGTTACTATTTTGAAAAAAGGGGGAGCGGTTGTTTTTCCAACCGATACCTCTTACGGCTTGGCCGTTGATGCATTTAATCCTAAGGCTTTAAAAAAAATTTATAGCATTAAGGGGCGGCGTAAAAATATGCCCTGCTCAATCATTCCGCCAACGAGATCTTATATACGTTCACTGGTGAGGGTTTCGACTGCAGTCGTGTCCCTTATGCGAACATATTGGCCGGGTGCTTTAACCTTGGTTTTACCGCAGAGTAAAAAATTACCGAATTTAATCGTAAAAGACGGGGGAGTAGCTTTTCGTTATCCTGACCATGTCTTAGCCATAGCCCTAGCACGGGCTTTAGGAAGGCCTATAACGGCCACGAGCGCAAACAAAGCCGGACAGGGGGACTTATACGATTCTAAGGATATTATGGCTCTTTACGCCAAACGTAAGAACCGTCCCGATGCCCTTATTGACGCTGGGATACTCCCGCGGCGGTTGCCTTCAACTATTGTTAAAATCAATGAAAACGGCAATTTTGAGATACTGCGACAGGGGAGCCTTAAGATTGACAAAAAGCTTTTTGGGCGAGTACAATAGTTTATTGGCCTGCTTACCTTTTGGCTAAAAAATGCTACACTAAAAGCATTATTACTTATTAATAGATTCCTGTTTAGACGGGAATAGCACACAGTATGTCTTTTACAAAACCGTTTTCCGGACTTTCTAAAAAGGACGCCGATATTGCCGGGGGCAAAGGCGCATCGCTTGGTGAAATGCTTAATGCCGGTATTCCCGTACCTGATGGGTATGTTGTATTGTCAACCACCTTTGATGATTTTATTGAAAAAACTGATCTAGGCAGCGCCATTCAAGGCGTGCTTGACGGCGTTGACCACAAAGCTATTCATACCGTTGATGATGCTTCGGAAAAAATTCAAGAAATGATTCGTACGGCACAAATGCCTCAAGATATCGCTGATGAGATTATTGAACAGTTTAATCAATTAGATTGTCCTTTTGTTGCCGTTCGATCTTCGGCAACGGCTGAAGACGGTGCGGATCATGCCTGGGCCGGTCAGTTAGAAAGTTATTTGAACACGACTAAAGATTCTTTGCTGTTGAATGTACAGCTATGCTGGGCATCGCTCTTTACGCCGCGCGCTATTTTTTATCGTTTTGAAAAAGGCTTGCATACGACTCATATTTCCGTGGCAGTTGTTGTTCAAAAAATGATTGAAAGCGAAGTATCGGGAATCGCTTTTTCCGTCCATCCGGTAACCGAGGATTATAATCAGCTTATTATCGAAGCCGGCTTTGGCTTAGGCGAAGCCATCGTTTCCGGATCGGTAACGCCGGATAGCTATGTTGTTTCCAAAGAACCTTTGGAAACCGTTGATGTCAATGTTTCAACGCAAAACCGCAAGCTTATAAAGAAAGAAGGGGGAGGTAATGAATGGGTTGATATTGCCGAACCCGAAGCTTCATCGCAAGTGTTGACGGCAGAGAAAGTAACTGAATTGGCTAACCTTATTATCCGTATTGAAAATCATTATCATTTCCCCTGCGATATTGAATGGGCCTATCAGAACAATAAGTTTTATATCGTCCAGTGCCGTCCTATTACGACATTGGCCAAAGCAGCTGCTTAAGAGGGTATGGAGCGGATTTTTCCTCAAGACGCCGCCTTGTTTCGGTGGGGACCGGCGCCTATTAGAACTTTTTATACAGATGATTTTCTTGAGGGAATTTTTACCGAGCATTATTTTCGGGCGGCCTTTCCGGGAGAGGAATGGCCTAAGGGATTAGCTTTGTACAACGAAGGGCGCATGGTTTTTGCTGACGAATTACAAGAGATTGAGCGCTGCGGCGCCAGTCTCTTTTTGAAATGGATGCTGCCGCTTGAGCCGCGGCAGGAGATTTTTAATAAATGGTTGGAAGATCTTAATCGTTTGCATCGTGTTGAAAAAAGTGTAACTGAGGCGGATGTTAGGTTTCTTTCCAATGAAGATTTGTTGAAATTATGGCAAGAATTACATGCTGAAACTATTCGTTTTTGGACACATGTAACCGTCCCTGAATTAGCAAATTATGGATCTTTACCTTTACTAGAGAAGGCTTTATTGGGCTATGTTCCGGCGGCGGAGTTGCATACAGTGATGGAAATTTTAACCGCTCCAGAAAAGCCATCTTTTTATCAAAAAGAAGAAATAGAATTAGCGGAAACTTCGGATATTGCGGCGCATACCCAGAAATATTTTTGGCTAAAGAATAGGTACAAACATACGATGATAAGTGGAGAAGATTTTTTTCTTG
>CALMNI010000003.1 GCA_937868555.1 uncultured bacterium
ATCTGGACATTATTTTCTCCGTTTATTTTTTAAAAAACAAATGAGCCTCTATTACTAGAAGGCTCATACCTGGTTATAAGAAAAAATTACAACTCAAAGATCAGCCTTCTAGTTCATAGAGGCTAAACCAATAAAAAGCAGCTCCTGTTGCTCGCCGATTAAGTTGTACTTCTTGATTATGCATACAGTATATATAGCAAATATTATCCAAAAATGCAAATACTCTACTTACCCTAAATTTTTGGCTTTATAAATTGCATCGGCGGCGATTGCTCCCTCAGCACAGGCCGTAACGATTTGATGGAAGTTATTGGAAGCGTCAGTCGAGTCGCCGGCGGCATATATGCCAGGAACAGTGGTCGACATGTCCGGCTGCACCCGAATATAACCTAATTCATTGATTTCAGCCCCCAAAGCTTTTGCTAAATCCGTTTGCGGCAAAAGGCCAATTTCAACAAATAAGCCGTCTACAGCGATACGATTACTCCCATTAAAATCAGTGTCAAGAATTATATGAGTTAACTGCGTTTCACCTTCAAGGCCGGTAATATTAGCCGCATATACAACCGTCACATTTTCTCTTTTTTTCAATTCTTCGCGCCACAACGGTTCGCCTTTCAAATCAGCGCTGCGGCAAACAACATATACCTTAGAAGCGATATCAGCTAAATATAAAGCTGCTGAAATAGCGCTGTTACCTCCGCCGGCAACCGCAACGACTTTATCTTTAAAAAACGGACCGTCGCAGGTTGAACAATACGCAACCCCTTTGCCGGACAATTCATCTTCGCGAGGAATGCCAAGATGGCGATGTTTTGTACCGGAGGTAAATAAAATATTCTTAGCCGTAAATCGTTTTCCTCTCTTTGTTACAACAAAATATCCATCTTCTATTCGTCCCGCCTCAATGACCGTATCGGATAAAATTTCTCCGCCCGATTCTTTAACATGAGTCGTCATGTTATTCATTAATTCAAAACCAGAGATACCCGGAGCGCCCGGCCAATTATAAATTTTATGCGCCTCGGTTGTTGTCCCGCCCAAAATATCGCCAATGACGATATTTTTAAGGGTATAGCGCGAAGCATAGATCGAAGCAGTCATTCCGGCTGCGCCCGATCCAATAATAATGAGATCGTAATCCATGTAGTCCCTAGGGGAGTCGAACCCCTGTTACCAGGATGAAAACCTGATGTCCTGACCGTTAGACGAAGGGACCATAATACAATTTTTAATTTTTAATTCCTGCCTGCCGGCAGGCAGGTTGTAATTTCCAAACTATTTTCCTCCGAACTATTTTCTTCCTAGCGGCACGGTGAAAATATGGTGGCGAAGATTAAACAAAAATTAAAATAAAAGACTTTTTGTAGTATACTCATGAAATTAGTTCTTGTCAATATTTAAGGCAATTAGCTTGACATGCCCGAGGCTTTGCCGTAGATTAGTATATTGCCCTGTCACTAATAAAAGCCGCCCTGAGCGGCTCTTGCTCATACAGAGACTATGTTAACAGTTGACGAACAGATTAGCGAACAAATCGATAAAGCAAAACGCATTCTTATAACTTTTGGGAAAGAATGGAAAGGCGACGCCGTCGCTTCTGCTTTGGCGCTCAAAAATTGGCTGGCAAGCCAAAACAAAGAAGCCGATATTGTTGCTGAAAAACCTTCCTCGCCGCTTCCCTATTCTTTCCTGCCAGGCTATGCCCTTATCTCGCATGAACTCGACAATATCCGTCGCTTTATTATTTCATTGGATATTACCAATACCACTGTGGACCAAGTGGAATACAGACTTGAAGATAAAACGCTAGAGTTTATTGTTTCCCCAAAAAACGGATTTTTTACTCCTGAAGATATCTCTTCCCGTTCAAGCGGTTTCCGCTATGATCTTATTTTTGTATTAGGGGCAGCCGACCTTGAGTCTCTCGGCGTAATCTACGATAACGATACCCAATTCTTTTTTGAGACAACGATTATTAATATTGATCACCAAGCAGCTAATGAAAATTTTGGACAAATCAATCTTGTAAATCTTAACGCTGTGGCCGTCGCAGAGATTCTCTATGACTTCATCATTTTAGCTGAAAAGCCAAAACTCGATGCCGATGCCGCCACTTGTTTATTGGCAGGGCTCATCACAGAAACGAAAAGCTTTAAAACCCAAAGCGTTACCCCGCATGCTCTTGCCATTGCCTCGGAATTAGTAACTCTTGATGCGCGCCGGGAAGAAATTATTAACGCCCTCTACCGCTCACGGCAGCTCAATGTTCTAAAATTATGGGGCTGTGTATTAACAAGCCTTAAAGAATCTCTTAACGGAAAATTGGTTTGGTCTGAAATATCAACTGCCGATTTCCTAGCAACAAAAACTGAGTCAATGCATCTTTTTGATGTCATTGATGAATTAATCATCAGCATGCCCCAAGCGCAAATTATTGTTCTTGTCTACGAAGAAAAAGGCCGCGCTAAAGCTATTATTCATAGCGTACGCAATTTAAATGCCCTCGAATTAACAAGTGTCTTTAAAAGTAAGGGTAGCCGAAACTTATCGACTATAGATTTTGAAACCTCCTTATCTGAAGCCAGTAAAAAATTAATAAGTACGCTGGAAGAAAAAATGAGCCACTTGAGCGCCTAAAAAGCTACTTGAATAAAACAATTAAAAATGATACGGTGATGAAAGCTTAAGCCCCGCAGGCTTTTGCCTTAACGACCGCTTAGCTCAGTTGGTTAGAGCGCCACGTTGACATCGTGGAGGTCAGTGGTTCGAGTCCACTAGTGGTCACCCTCATAACCTATGATATGACAAACAAGCGCGACCTTGAATTAATTTATGAAATGGGATGCCTGCGTCATATCCAGCGGACATGGAAACAATTCCTTGGAGCTGATTTCGCTAATTTAGCCGAGCATACGCTGCGCGTTGCCTGGATTGCCCTTATTCTTGCAAAGGAAGAAAAAGCCGATACCGGACATATTATTAAATTGGCCTTGGCTCATGATATTGCCGAAAGCCGTACCGGCGATGTACACTATGTTTCCCGCCTCTACACTAAACGGGATGAAAATATGGCAGTAGCTGATATTCTTAAAGGAACTTCGCTTGAGGAAGAATTCCTTCCTCTCTTAGAGGAATACGAAAAACGGGAAACATTAGAATCAAAAATCGTTAAAGATGCGGATACGCTTGATGTGGATTTTGAGTTGCATGAGCAAGCGGCCAATGGAAATAGTCTAGAAAAACAAAAGCATGCTCAGCGCGCCGAATCAGTCTTCCCGAAATTATTTACGGAAAGCGCTAAACGGATGTGGAAAGAAATAGAAACATCAAACGTGCACGATTGGCATTTTAATGCCCGCAATCGCTTTAGCGAAGGTGATTGGAAAAAATAATACGAGCGCCTGTAGCTCAGCTGGTTAGAGCATCGAGCTTATACCTCGAGGGTCCTTGGTTCGAGTCCAAGCAGGCGTACAAATACAATTAATATCAATCTTTTATGGAGGAAAAAGATTACTTACTGGCATTAAGCCAGTGTGCTTTAATGGGCCCTTCTCGCCTCGCGCGGCTGCGGGCTTTTTTTAATAGCTGGGAAAAAGCGTGGTCGGCTTCTCAGCGCGAATTGCAAAACAGCGGCTTAGAAGAAAAAATTGCCAGTCGATTAACAATTTTTCGGGAAAAATTTAATTACAAACATTTTTTAGTTTTCCTTGAACGCCACAATATCAAAACGCTAACACGCGATGAGGCCAGCTATCCTAAACTATTAAAACAAATATATCTCCCGCCTCCCCTTCTCTATTACAGGGGAAAAATCGAATTATGCGATCGTCCTACCATTGCCATTGTCGGAACGAGAAAACCAAGCGCCTATGGGAAACAAGTTGCCGAAAAAATTGTGACTGAATTAGTTGAGGCGGGACTAACAATTGTCAGCGGCCTGGCTCTCGGAATTGATGCCTTAACACACAAAATAACGCTAGCCAACAAAGGACATACTGTTGCCGTTTTAGGTTCAGGGCCCGAAGCTATATATCCTGTTGCAAACTTCCATATAGGCGAATCTATCGCCGAGCAGGGCTGTCTGCTCTCCGAATTTCGACCAGGAGTACCTCCCCTTAAATCAAATTTTCCCCGCCGCAATCGGCTTATTGCCGGATTATGCTTAGGCACGCTCGTCATTGAAGCTTCAGAAAAATCAGGTGCGCTCATTACCGCCCGCCATGCCCTGCAAGAAAACCGCGAAGTGATGATGATCCCGGGTAATATTTATTCTCCGCTTTCCAGCGGAACCAACGCTTTTATACAAATGGGAGCGCGCCCCATAACATGCGCTCAAGACATTTTATCAGCACTAGGATTAGAACAGGCAATGGGCCAAAGTTCCCTCTTAGCGCCGCAAACGCTTTCACTTGATGAAAGAAATATTGTCGAGCAACTCGGGTATGAACCTTTGCATATTAATGAACTTGTTCGCGCGCTTAAACTTGACATCAGTTTGATAAACAGTAGACTGACTATTATGGAATAAGTAGACCTCTGTTTATTTATTTGAATTTGCGTAATCTTAGATAGTACTAAGCATTTTTGTACTTTTAAGAGGACACTATTGAAATAAAGAGGCCTACTCCTGCTGTGGAAAACTAAGATTCTTAATTGACCTTTTTTGATAAATAACAGGTCTAATATAAGAAAAAAGATTAGGTATTAAATTATATAAGTTTTTTGCTAAGATATATTCTTTGCTGCTAGCGGTATATCAAATAATTAAAAAAATAAAACAAATATAAAATT
>CALMNI010000004.1 GCA_937868555.1 uncultured bacterium
GGATAATCAATAAGATTAATTGTCGCTTTGTTCTTGACTTGAATTTCGGTCAATTTAGATCCTAGGTTATTGAATAAACTAAAAAGAATTATTGAAGTAGAGTTATTGTCAATATTCAATAATGAATTTGTCGGATTGGGATAAATTGAAATATTATTTTCTGTCTTGTTTTCTTGAAGTCCAACGGAATTATAATTGAATGCAAATAAAGAATCTGTTGAAAGGCAAACATCGTCAATTAGATAATATGCTCCACAGGTGAAGCATGGTACGATTGTCATTGTACTTGTATTCACGTCGTCAAAAAAATTGCCTAATGTTATAAACTTATAAGCAGAGTCCGCGGTAAATGAGCCGAAAACTTTTGTCCAGTTTATTGTGTCATTTATAATATTAGGAGCATAAACATGCGCTCGATTTACAACGACAGGAGCTGTATGATTGCTAACAGTTAACAAAGCACCAATTTTATTGCTTGTCATATATGTCTGAATTTGGCTTGAAATGCCGGCACAGGTTTTAAAACTTAAATAATATTTTGTCCCAATATTTAATGTCGTGGTTAATGAGGCGAAAATGAATTCACGACCGTTAGGCCAATAAGGAGCAAAAGTCCCGAGAGCGCAATAAGCATTTCCGGTTGGCGCAGGATGATTACCGCTCCAGTTAGTTGGAACGGAAAAGTCTGGAACAGAAGAACAGGAATTAAAATAGTCAGCCGAAGCATATTGGCTCCAATTATTTGCGTAGGGAACTTGACCTTGATTAGTCGGGCAAAAGGAATATTGTTCAAAGCTTGGATTGGGCACGAGGTTTGTCTGTCCGAGAAGCTGTCTTGAAAACGAAATTAAAATAAATATGTAAAATGTCGTTTTCATGGTCGTCGTCCAGCGGCTTACTACTAACGTTTGGCGGCTAAAAGTAGGGCGGCTTTAATGCTTTTCCCAATATAAAACCTCACAACAAAATTTATTGCACAACCGCTGCCTCTTTTTTGCTTACAGTAAAAATAAACATTCCGCCGTCGGCGGGCAAATTGTAAGCAAAAAACTTATACTTCCGCCGCCTTACTTTTAGGTGCTGTTAGCGGTATGTTAATGCCCACCCAGTGTTGTCTTGTCCTTATAGGATTCAACTTTTAAAAC
>CALMNI010000005.1 GCA_937868555.1 uncultured bacterium
TTAGAAGCGATTTCTTCCATCTTGAGCTGGTATTCTTGCGATTTCTTGACGGCCTCATCAATCTTTTTTGTTTGCTCTGCCGTTGCATCGGTTACCGCTTTGAAATACCCAGTTGCTTTTACTGTCTTTACGCCGGCTTGTTCATATTGAACGCCAAGACCACCCACCGCTGTTGCGTAAACCCCTGCTTGAAGGCCAGCTTCATGATACGCCAGCGATATCTTAGTTCCATCCGGCAACGATTTGTCGCTCTCTTTCTGCGCTTCAGTCACCTTGTTTATTTCTACTGAGGTGTTTTTTGCAGAATCAGCCGCTTGTTGAATGCCGGTTGACCAATCCTGCATCGCGCTATTGTTCTTAATTATTTCATCTCTATTCCCTGATATACTGGATTTTGTTTCATCTAAGCGCCTGCGTAGCTCTTCTGTCTTGTCTGATGCCTTTCCAGTGGCCTGTGCCCACCCTTGATCTAGCTCATTCTTATTGCGCTCAAGATTCGCAGAAACAGCATCCATGGTGATTATCAACGAAGTCAGACTAGCCTTTGTCGAGTCAATCGCCGCTTGATTTTGGCTTTTTGCCGCATCAGTTAGAGCGAAGTTCTGGCCGAACTCGGCAGCCGAAAGGACAGCCTCAAGCAGCGTTTTCTTGATATTAAGCAAGCCGAGAACAACAGCATCAAACGTGACTTGCAACGCATTGGCCGCGACTTTTATCCCGCCAAACACCGCATCGAATATTGGAGAGGTATCAATTGCAGACTGCCCCATCCCGATAATAGCGCCAGCGACTAGCCCGCCAGACTTAATAACAGCCTGCATATCGCCAATGAACTGGCCAAAATCAACCTTGCTCGCAGAGTCCAGGTTGCCAAATCCACTAACCATTCCCCTAATTGATTCGGCGAATGGATCAAATGCCCGTACAATGCCGGTTGTCGTGAGCACCAATCCATCGCCAATATTCGTTAGCGTCTGTAGCGCGCTCGCCAATCCTTCAACTGTCGTTAAATCGATATTCCCAAACAACGCCTTGAACAAGTTTCCAAGCTCATCGCCAAGGCCGTTAATGCTTGAAAGAAGGCCAGAGAAATCCACCGCCGCAAAAGCCTGCGGAAGATTCTTAGCCATTGCTCGCAGCGTGTCATCAATAGTATTAGCGCCTTCTTTGATCAGATCAATGAATGGGGCGAAGGCATTATTGTCAACAAGCTTTTTAAAAGCGTTAGTCAGCTCAGTAACGCCGCCAGCCGCCACCGCAGTAGACTCAAGGAATTGCAATCCAAAATGAACCTCAAGCTGGCGAATGGCCTCAACAGTTCGATTAAACTGCACTTCAGCGGATTGCAGTCGGATAGTGACCTCTTTCTCGATACTTCCGCCGGCTTCGTCGGTTAGTCGCTTCGCTAATGCCATGGCATCGCTATACGTGCCAAGGACTTGTACAAACTTAGCAGCTTGCTCTTTCCCGAATAGAGTGGACGCCGCTTGTAATTTTTGACTTTGATCTAGCTTGGCGAACGCTGGAGCAAGTTGCAGTAGTATTTCTTTAACCGACTTCATCTTGCCATCGCTATCTGTTAGCGATACGCCAAGCTTTGTCAGCTCCCCACTCGCTTCTTTAGAAGGGTCTACTAGCGAGAGAAATCCAGACTTAAGACTATTCGCCGCTTCGCTACCGGAGCCGAATACGTCAATAACTTTTGACATAATAGCGGCGGTTTCTTCAATAGATAGTCCGGTTAGTTTCGCAATGGGCGAGAAATCAGCAAAGCCTCTCGATATTTCGACGAAGGATGACTTTGTGATGTCGGCGGTTTTATTGATTACATCGCCCATGTGGGTTGCTTCCGTAACAACCTGACTCGCTGGAACCTGGAATCCAGCAAGCGAGCGATTCATGATATCGACCGCTTCTGACGACTTAACACCGCCCGCGATCATCAGATCAAGCGAGCCTTTTACCAGTTTAAGACTGGTATCTAAGTCATACCCGGCCGCCTTGAAATCGGCAGTTGACTTAACTAGATCATTGGCGTTGACGCCGTACTTTTGCGCCATTTCCTCTAGCGCACCGGCTTGGTCTCTTGCGCTACCCTCTGTGCTATCAAGCTGCTTTTGCAGATCAAACAAGCTTGATTCAAATGTCGCGGCTTCTTTCGTCGATTTGACAATTGCAACGGTTGCCAAGCCAACGATTGCGGCATCCAGGATTTCGACATACTTGGCAAGATCGGCAAACGGCTTTGTTAGTCCGGTCGCAATGCCACCTAAATTGCCTAATGGCCCACTAATATCCCGTAGGCCAGCAGCGACGGTATCGCCGCCAGACAGGATAATCTTGATTGAGCTTGTTAGGTCAGCCATTGCGTTGTGCTTCTATATCTTGATAGTACAGATTCCACACTTGCGCCTCTACCAAGCTCAACCGGCCACTAGGAAACAGATCGGGCAGTGCTTCAAACAAGAACCGCCCGCGCTCTCGGCATAACGCCAAAGCTAGTCGGACGCGGGAATCTCGGTAGAGGGCTGCGCTTCCCCCGGCGTTGCGCCTTCTTGACTCAACTCCATAATCTTGAGGAACAACAGCTTAAAGAAAAGTGGCTGGAATCGGCTAAGCCAGAGCGCCCGTTCTCGATTGAGCGGCGGAGATACGGTACACATCGTCACAAATTCGATTTGCTTGATGAACTCATCCGACACTGTGCTAGAGGACAAGCCAACCGCCTCTTTGTAGACTTCAGCTTGGCGTTGCCCGCCCATCCCAGCCAGCGCTTCGAGCATGGCCCGCGCCTTCTCGGCGATCATACGAGCGTCATTAG
>CALMNI010000006.1 GCA_937868555.1 uncultured bacterium
TATTATGATGGCTACTGGTCTGGAACGTCGGTGGCCGTACCTTTGGTGAGCGGAGCTTTGGCCTTAGTGCAGGGCGCAAACCCCACGCTTTCAGCTAAAGAAAGCTTGGATATTATTTTGCAGACGGCTGATGATATAAATGCCTTAAATCCAGGGTATGTTAATCAGCTCGGCCGCGGACGTTTAAACATAGCTTTAGCGCTGGCTGAAGCAACAGCACGGCTTAAAAAAACGCTTCCCCAATTTGCTTTTGCTCGTTCAAAAGGAGTGCCGGAAATTAGCATTGCGGATGTTAATGGAAATGTTCAAAAAACATTCATGGCCTATAAGTCAACCTTTAAGGGAGGAATAACCATTGCTGGAGGAGATCTTGAGGGTGATGGTGATGCCGAAATTATAAGCGCTCCGATGTCTGGACTAGAAGCTGATATACGAATTTTTGATAAAAATGGAACATTTAAAAATCATTTTTTGGCATATCCCCCGACGTACAAAGGCGGGGTTAATATAGTTGCTGCCGATCTAAATAATGATGGTAAAAGTGAAATAATAACTTCTCCGGTTTCTGGCATGCGTTCAGAAATTAAAGTTTTTTCCGGACAAGGCAAACTCATACGTTCCTTTCTGGCTTACCCCGCTAGTTTTACCAGTGGAGCAAGCATTGCCGTTGGAGATGTAAGCGGAGATGGCGCGCTTGAAATCGTTACTGGAACTGGCAAGGGAGGCGTTCCTCAGGTAAAAGTTTTTTCAAACAGTGGAAAAATGTTACACACTTTTTTGGCAAATACTGATCGCAGGGCAACCGGCTTGCGGATCGCCTTGCTTGATATTGATGGCAATAGCCGACGACGGCAATCGGAAATATTAGTTACCCGGCAAAGTGGACCCCCATTAGCGTCAATATTTGATTTATACGGTAACAAACGCAAAGAATGGCTAGCGTATGATCCAGCTTTTAAAGGTGATGTAAAGGCAGTCACAGCCGACCTTAATTCAGACGGCCTTAAGGAAATAGCTTTTGCCCCCGGGGGCGGGGGAGGCCCGCATATTCGTATTTTTAGCCGTTTGGGTCAATTTAGGCAATCGTTTTATGCTTATTCGTTGGGAATGAGCAGCGGGGTGAACCTAGCAGTTTTTACAATAAAACGTTAAAATATAGTATATGAATAAACAAACCATTTTTGACAAAAAAAACGTCCTTATTATAGGAGGAGCTGGCTTTTTAGGCTCTCATTTATGCGATGAGCTTATCAAAACTGCCAAAGTTATTTGCATTGATAATTTTTCCTCCGGGGACGAAAAAAATATTGATCATTTATTGGCTCACCCGGATTTCCGGTTTATCAAGCACGATATGACCGAAGCGCCAGTGCTGGAATCTTTTCCTGAGCTAGAAGGTTTCCGTCTGCAGTTTCAAGGAGTGCAGGAAATATATAATCTTGCCTGCCCGACTGCGCCTATTCATTTTGAAAAAAATCGTCTAGCAAATATTCTTGCCAATTCATTTGCAGTAAAAAATGCCCTGGACTTGGCTGTAAAATATAAAGCTAAATTTTTGCAATTTTCATCGTCAGTTGTGTATGGAGCCCGCGGCAGCGATGATCAACTGGTAAATGAAGAAAATATTGGCGCCGTTGATATGCTTTCCGAGCGTTGCTCTTATGATGAGGGCAAGCGTTTTGCAGAAAGCATGGTAAAGACGTATAAGGATGTGTATGGCATTGATGCGAAGATCGTCCGACTTTTCCGAGCTTACGGGCCTCGCATGGCCTTAGATCAAGGGAATATGCTGCCTGACTTTATCAGCAACGCCCTGGATAATGAGGATTTGGTTATTTACGCAGATAAAGATTTTTCTTCTTCGTTTTGCTATGTAAGCGATTGTATTGACGCAGCTACTAAAATTATGAACTCTGACGTTTTTGGGCCTGTGAATATTGGATCAGACCGCGATGTAAGCATTACTGCTGTGGCAGAAAAAATCATTGCCATGTTGGGTTCTAAATCAAAGATAGTATATTCTAATCCTTTACTTTTCATGACGCCTTTACGTTTGCCTGATATTTCCCGGGCGCGTGATTTGCTCGGATGGATGCCGCTTGTTACCCTTGACGCCGGGTTGGAAAAAACTATTAACGATTTGCGGGCTAATAAAGGCATTAGACGCATAGGGTACACCCCTCTATAAATAATGCACATGAAAATTGCCTGTGTTATCCCTGCCTGGAATGAAGCGCCGGCTTTTGATAAAAGCCATTTACCGGGCGTGGTAGAGGCTCTTACTTCTTGCATTGATTTAATTATTATTGTTGATGATGGTTCAACGGATGAAACGTATGAAACCGCCCTGCGCCTGTCAGCTGATGTTTTGCGCCACCCGGTAAACCGAGGGCAAGGCGCCGCCTTGGCAACGGGCACTGAGTACGCTCTTGAGCAAGGGGCGGAGATAATTATACATTTCGATGCAGATGGTCAATTTAGAGTACAAGATATAGAAAGGGTTATAAAACCTTTGCGGGAAAAGCAAGCAGACATGGTATTTGGTTCGCGTTTTTTAGATGATACGACGACTATGCCGAAATTTAAGAGAACGGTAATCATGCCCTTGGCCCGTTTTGTTAACAAGATTTTTTTTGGCATAACGCTTACCGATCCGCAAAGCGGCTTTCGAGCCTTCAATCGATTGGCGGCGGAAATGGTTAAGTGGAAGCAGGATCAAATGGGCCATTGCAGCGAAATTTTAATAGAAGCTCATCGGCATCCTCTCCGTATTCAAGAAGTGCCTATTACTGTCGTTTATCATCATTTTGGGCAGCGGCTTTCGGGCGGATTTAAAATTATTCGAGATTTTATTCTCGCCAAATTAAATTCTTAATATGTTGCAAGAAATTCTCGCTTTAATTCTTATCTTTTTCTTCCTCGGACGCATAGGCTGGCAAGTTTGGCATGAACAAATTCCTCGCGGCCAATTCATATTTTGGCTTATTTTCTGGCTGCTTGCTGGAATTGCCATTATTTTTATTAAAGACATAGACGCTTTAGTAGCACGCCTTGGCTTTTCTGGATCTGGAATCCAAATTTTATTGTATCTCTCCGTAGCTCTTATTTTTTATTTTATTTTGCGTCTTCGTCTAAAGATTGAACGTTTAGAAAGAGACCTAACTATTGTTGTCCGCGCTGCGGCCATGTTGGCCGCTCGTAAGCGGCAGTAGCGCGTATGAAGATAGCGCACATAATCTCGACGTTTCCGCCGTATAAAGGCGGAATGGGCAACAGTGTATATCATTCGGTTTTAGAAATGGATGCGCTGGGACATGAAAATGTCGTGTTTACCCCGGCCTATGATTTTTCCTTACCACGACGTGAGAATTTCGGCGAACATAGTTCAGTTGTGCGCTTGCGGCCTTTATTCTCGTTTGGAAACGCTGCTATCCTTCCGGAATTGATGTGGTGTTTAAGGAATTTTGATATTATTCATTTCCATTATCCTTTTTACGGAAGCGTGGAACCGGCAATTGTCGGTTGGTTTTTTAGTCGAGCGCGCTTTATGATTCATTACCACATGGATAATGTCGGC
The DNA here is from genome assembly GCA_937868555.1 of uncultured bacterium. GTDB lineage: Bacteria > Patescibacteriota > Patescibacteriia > Patescibacteriales > Patescibacteriaceae > Patescibacterium. The sequence continues at coordinate 3,578 of CALMNI010000006.1, forward strand.
AGCGGTCTTAAGGGACTCATATTCCGTTTGTACACTTTTTTCATGTTGCCCCTTGTTGTTCGCTTGGCTAAAGTTATTACCTGCGCTTCTATAGATTATGTTAAATCTTCAGCTCTGAGGTATTATTTCCAAGGTCATAAGCATAAGTTCATCCAAATTCCTTTTGGAGTAGACACGGAGCGTTTTATTCCTAAGCAGACAGTGGCGCAAGAGCGCGTTCTTTTTGTCGGAGGGCTTGATCGCCAGCACTACTTCAAAGGAGTGGACCATCTTATTGATGCTTTTGCTTTGCTGGCAAAAGATTTTCCCCATGCCCAATTGCGTATTGTTGGAAAAGGAGATTTAGAAGAGTATTATCGTAAGCGTATTGCTGAGTGTGGTTTGGAAAATCGCGCTTCTATTTCAAACTCTATTTCCGATGAGGCCTTATTGGAAGAATATACGACTGCAGCTGTCACCGTTTTGCCGTCAATTAATAGGGGAGAGGCTTTTGGCTTGGTTCTTTTAGAATCGCTGGCGTCGGGGACGCCTGTTATTGCCTCGAATTTGCCGGGCGTGCGCAATGTTTTTCATAATAATGAGCACGGATATTTATTCCATAGCGGCGACATAGAAGATTTAAGCACAAAATTACGGTTGATTCTTTCTGATTTGCAGGGGGCAGCGAGAATGGGTAAGGCGGGCAGAAGCTGGGTTGAAAAAGAATACAGTTGGAAATTATTTAGTCAGCGTCTTGAGGCCGCCTATTATCGAGTTTTATACGCACCCGGAGCTGTTAGAAAGGAAGAATCACAATGAAGATTTGTTTAATTCATAATACCTGGGAAGAGCACGCCCGTAGAGGCGCCGAGCAATTTATATTAACAGTTACCCGGGCGTTACGAGCGGCTGGGCATGACGTCAGTATTATTACGACTCGCCCCTGGTTTAAGCGTGCGCCGCACACTCCAAAAGCAGAGCAGGTTTACTGTCTTGGAAGCGGATATAGTTATCTTGAACATTGGCCCTTGTACGCGCGTTTCGTATGGCACCTCTGTAATGTAGCTAATCCAGTAAAATACTTTCAAATAAAAAAAATTTTAGATCAGAAGCAACCAGATATTGTCTGGACTCATAATCTTACCGGGTTAGGATTTTTAGCTTTTGCGGCTGCTAAAAAATATAAACACTGGCACACTATTCATGATATACAGCTGTTGCACCCTTCTGGCCTTTTAATGTATGGAAATGAAAAAATGCTTGAAAGTTTTTTTTCAAGAATATACCAATCGATCTCTGGTTTTTTTATTACAAAAAAAAGTATCATTATTTCACCTTCAGCGTGGCTTCTTAAACTACATCAAGACTATGGCTTTTTTAAAGATAATGACCAAAGGGTATCGCCTAATCCATTGGAGGCTA
>CALMNI010000007.1 GCA_937868555.1 uncultured bacterium
CCGTAGGGATTTTCCATCGTCGGATTGCGAACGATTGGGATAAACTTGCGAGGATCGCACGCGATGCCAGGGAACCCGCCGCTCCCGTCATCGGGATGATAGAGCCAAGTGTTATCTTCAGCTAACAAATCAAACCACTGAATCGGGCAGCGGGATACCATCTTGATGCCCGTTCTACCGCCGTCTAGTTGCGAATAAACAACTTCCGACATGGAATAGCCATACGCCACCGCCGAAATCGTAGCGCGATCTAGTCGCTCCATAACTCCAGTAAGCTGTTCTTTAACAAATTTCGCCGCCCGCGTAGTGCTAGGCTCGATTACCCATGGCGTTGCGATCAGTCCCGACGCCCGATCTTCAAGCCGGCCCGCGATTTCATCGTCTAGCTCTAAGCGGCGAAGTTGCCAACGAGCAATACCCGCTTGTTGCAGCAACAAATCAGGATCGGGAATCGACCCAAAATACTGCAACATGTGATAGTAAGCCTGCTCGGAATAGAGCGGCTGGCGAGCGAATCCGCTAATTTGCGAGTCTCGCTTAAAAAGCGCGCGTATTTTATCCAGCATGGCGCTGTCCTCCCGGTAGTCGCAGCCCCGATAAGCTATAGTCAATTTCCTGTTCTTTCATTATATGCCCATCCAGCGAGTACCGGATTGCGTCTATACAGTGGTTAAAATCGTCAACAATAATGGGCAGCACTTCTTGCGTAACCCGATCTACCTTATAGCGATAATGCTTAAATTCTTCAATAGTATGCTTGCATCGCGGGTGAATGTATATTTTCTGGAACGACTTGAGTAAGGCAATCCCATCCTCAACCGAACCCGACCACTTCTTAGCGCCGACGATATCAAAGCCGTGGCGATTCATCGCCGATATGGTTTCAGGGCGCGAGCAATCCGCCTTGATTCGCCATTTTCTTGACTCTCCAACGGTATCGAAAAGCTGTTCAGTCTCGCTTCCGATTTCGATTCCGACGCCGTAAGCCTCTTGATCGATATAAAGACAATCTCGATCTACAAACGACC
>CALMNI010000008.1 GCA_937868555.1 uncultured bacterium
CGGTGCATGGTGGGAGGCTCCTTTTATGTAACGCTTGAGTCAAACAATTAAATTTTAAAATATAACCGTATGATTTTTATAAAAATTTTCAAAGACTTAGGTATTAAGGATGTCCCTTCGGTAGGAGGCAAGAACGCTTCATTGGGTGAAATGTATAGAACCCTTACTTCAAAGAATATCCGTGTTCCTAATGGTTTTGCGACCACAGCCGATGCCTATAGGCATTTTTTTGCTGAAACTGGTTTGATGGAAGAAATTCGAAAAATTCTCAAAGGCTTAAATACCCATAAAGTTGATGACTTAGGCAAGCGCGCTGAAAAAGTTCGCGCTTTGATTGTTAAAGCAGAATTTCCTAGCCAGCTCAAGAAGGATATTATTTCAGCGTACGACAAGCTTTCAAAAATGTATGGTACGCGCGCTATTCACGTTGCTGTTCGTTCTTCGGCCACTGCCGAAGATTTGCCCGATGCTTCTTTTGCTGGTCAGCAAGATACCTATTTAAATATTTCCGGTCATGAAGCATTACTAAAAGCTGTAAAGTATTGCATTGCTTCGTTATTTACAACCCGCGCTATTTCGTATCGCGTCGATAAGGGTTTTGATCACTTCAAAATTGCCCTGTCAGTCGGCATCCAAAAAATGGTTCGTTCGGATATTGGCTCTTCGGGCGTTATGTTTTCTATTGATACTGAATCGGGATTTCAAAATGTTGTTTTAATTAATTCAATTTACGGCTTGGGAGAAAATATTGTTCAAGGAAAAGTAAATCCTGACGAATTTATGGTCTTTAAGCCAACGGGCAAAATTATTTACCGGGCTCGGGGAAGCAAGCGCATTAAAATGGTGTATAGGAGCGGAGAAAGCGCTAGGCCGGTTAAAGATGTTCCGGTTCCTGCAACCGATCAAATGAAGTATTCAATTACTGATGAGCAGGTTAAAGAACTCGCTCGCGCGGCTATGATTATTGAAGAGCATTATAAGCGTCCAATGGATATGGAGTGGGCAGTCGATGGCAAAGAAAACAAAGTATATATTGTTCAGGCCCGACCTGAAACAATCCATAGCGTTCGCGATTATAGCATTGTTGAAGAATATAAGATTGCGGAGCATCCAAAAGCTATTGTGGCAGGGAAAAGCGTTGGCAATAAGATAGGCTCTGGAGTTGCTAATCGCATTATGAGCATTAAAGAAATTTCAAAATTTAAAAAAGGACAAGTTTTAGTGACTGACATGACTGATCCCGATTGGGAGCCGATTATGAAAATCGCTTCTGCCATTGTGACTGATAAGGGGGGCAGAACATGCCACGCCGCTATTGTTTCTCGCGAATTAGGAATTCCCTGCGTTGTTGGTACGGAAAATGGTTCTCGCATAATAAAAGCTGGCGATAAAATTACGGTAAGCTGCGCTGAGGGAGATGATGGTTTTGTCTATCCTGGTTTTGTGAAATACAGCGTAAAAAAAACTAACGTCAAAGATTTAGCTAGGCCGAAAACAAAAATTTTGATGAATATTGGCTCTCCAGAAATGGCCTTTACGTCTTCGTTTATTCCTAATGATGGCGTCGGGTTGGCTCGTGAGGAGTTTATTGTTAATACATATATTAAAATTCATCCCTTGGCCTTAATTAATTATGCAACGTTGACAGATAAAAAAGTAAAGTCGCAAATTGATGCCCTTACGGCCGGATACATCGATAAGAAAGCTTTCTTTGTTGATCGCTTAGCCCAGGGAGTGGCGCTTATTGCGGCGGCGTTTTATCCAAAGCCAGTAATTGTTCGGCTTTCCGATTTTAAAACCAATGAGTACGCCAACTTAATTGGCGGCAAGGCGTATGAGCCAGTTGAGGCCAATCCGATGATCGGTTGGCGCGGGGCAAACCGTTATTATGACCCTAAATATGTTGAGGCCTTTGCTTTGGAATGCCAGGCTTTGAAACGGGTTCGGGACGATATGGGATTGGTTAATCTTAAGGTAATGGTACCGATGTGCCGTACCGTTGAAGAGGGCCAGCGCGTAATTGATCTTCTAGCTAAAAATGGATTAAAGCAGGGAAAGAATGGTCTCGAAGTATACGTGATGGCAGAAATTCCAGTAAATATTATTTTAGCGGAAGATTTTGCGCGAATTTTTGACGGTTTCTCCATTGGCTCTAATGACTTAACTCAATTTACTTTAGGTATGGATAGAGATGCCGGCTACTTAAAAGTTGCCGGAACGGCCAATGAGAATAATCCAGCGGTTAAATCTTTAGCTCGCTATCTTATTGAAACGGGCAAGAGGACTAAAACTAAGGTCGGAATTTGCGGGCAGGGACCTAGCGATTTCCCTGAATTCGCCCGTTTTCTTGTTGAATGCGGCATTGACAGCATCTCTTTAAACCCGGATACTGTCATTAAGACAACTATCGATATTCTAAAGACCGAAAAACGGTTAAAACGGTAGTCGGTTGCTTATATGAAACATTTTCTTGAGTCTTTATTTGATATTTCAAAAACATTTCTTTTGGTTCTCGTGATATTTTTGGGTGTCCGTTATTTTTTGGTTGGCCCGTTTTATGTTAAAGGTACGTCCATGGAGCCTAATTTTCATGAGCACGATTATTTAATTACCGACAAAATAAGCTACCGCTTTAATGAACCCAAGAGAGGAGAAATAGTAGTATTCAAATATCCCGAAGATCCCCAGGAATATTTCATAAAAAGAGTTATTGGTTTGCCCGGAGAAACAGTCACTATTAAAGAAGGGCATGTTCTCATTGCTGATAGCAAGGGTGACAGTATGCAACTTAATGAAAGTTATTTGCCGGCGTATGTTAAAACAATCTCTATGACTGAAGAACCGGTTACGCTTAAACCGGGAGAATATTTCATGATGGGAGATAATCGCAACGCTTCAAAAGATTCCCGCAGCTTTGGCGCTGTAAGCAAGAATTTCCTTATCGGTAGAGTGTTTTTGCGGATTCACTTTTTCGATAGCTTCCAGCATATAAAAACTCCTCTTTATACTAAATAATATTGCTATGTCTAAGCCAATTACTAGAAAGCCCGCTCCAGTTGCGGCAAAACCAGCAAAAAAAATTGATCCGCCATCTCGACTCAAGGGAATGAAAGATATTCTGCCGGATGAGTGGCGTTATTGGCGGCTCGCAACTGATAAGGCATTACAGCTTGGAAAAACGTACGACTTTGAACGCATTGAAACGCCCTTGTTGGAAACATTGAGCTTGTTTGAAAAGTCCCACGGTAAAAATAGTGATTTAGTTGTTAAAGAATTATATAGTTTTGTTGATAAAGGAGGGGATAAAGTCGCTTTGCGTCCGCATGCTAAGGCGTCATTGGCGCGTGCTGTAATGGAGCATTTACTTATTGACGAATTAAAGCCAATGGTAAAAACTTGCCAACTTGGTCCCTCTTTTCGTTTTGAAAAGCCTCAGTCCGGCCTGTACCGTCAATTATCGCAATGGCATCTTGATATTATTGGAGAGACCGGGCCTATTGCTGACGTACAGCTTATTCAAATTGGCTTGAATTTCTTTAAAGAATTGCAGCTTGAAACTCAATTGGAAATTAATAGCGTTGGTGATGCGGATTGCCAAGCCCAGTATGTTGCTAAATTGGCAGAATATTATAAAGAAAGGACAAAGAAAATGAAGCTGCCGCTTGAATTAAAGAAGCAACTTGCTAAACAGCCAATTAGTGTTTTATTGTCAGGTGATGAACGCCTGCTTGAGATTAATGAAGATGCTCCGCAGATTGTTGATTTCCTATCCGAGGAGGCAAAAAATGATTTTTTCGTGATCCTTGAATATTTAGATGCATTAGGGATAGGCTATAATGTGAATCCCCGTCTTTTTGGCCGCTTTGATTATTTCTCAAGAACTCTTTTCGAATTTGTTACCCCAGAGGAAGAGGGACGCAAGCAGCAAACGCTTGCCACCGGAGGACGCTATCCGTTGTTGTTTGAAAGGCTATTTGGTAAAAGCGTGCCGGCCGTCGGTCTAACAGTAGGTTTAGATAGGACGGTAAGCCGTATTCGCAGCTTAAACCTTCCTTTAACGCCGGAGCGGGGAGGAGATATTTATCTTGCTCAATTAGGAGATCAAGCTCGGCAAAAGGCCATGATAATGTTTGAAGAATTACGCAAAGCTGGTTTCAAAGTAAGCCAAGGATTTTTACATAATGGTTTAAAGCGCCAGCTTGAAGAGGCGCAAAAGATGAATGTCCGTTTTACGCTCGTTCTCGGGCAGAAAGAATTAATGGACGGAACTATTATTATCCGCGATATGGAATCCGGAGCTCAGGAAGTGGTTGATAATAAAAAAGTGATTCATGAATTAGAGAAGCGCTTAAAATAATAATTTGTCATTCCCGCGAAAGCTGGAATCTAAAACGGCCCTCGTGGGGTCGTTTTTAGTTTTATTGACTTATTCCTCTATATACGTTATATTCCAGGAGTCGATTTATATTAATTTTCTAGAAAGGCAGGTGACCGCATGGTAGAATTTAAACGGAAAAAAGGAGAAACTTTCGAAAGTTTTTTGCGTCGCTTTAATAAGCGCTTGCAGCAAAGCGGCAACCTCAAACAGGCCCGTTCTAACCGTTATCACCGCAAGGACAAGAATGAACGTCAGAAAAAGACGAGCGCTCTTATCGGTCTTGAACTCCGCGAGAAAAAAGAATATCTCCGCCGTACCGGCAAATTTAAAGATGAAATGATGGGACGCTGGTAAAACAAAAACTCCGTCGCTTATAAGCGACGGAGTTTTTTATTCCCCTCCCCATTGAAAATGGGGAGGGGCCAGGGGAGAGGTGAACCAGGGGAGAGGTGAACCTATTTAAATCCCGGGATAAATCTTTTAAGTGATCCAAGGCGATAGCGCTTGGCGTATTGTTTTATTTTGGCTCTCGCCCGCCTTGTTTTAACAAATTTTAACCAGTCATAATTAGGGCCAGCTCGCTTTGCATCAATGATAATTTCAACCATATCACCATTTTTTACTTCGGCATCAAGCGCAGCCATTTGATGATTAATACGGGCGGCTACGCATTTATTGCCAATGTCACTGTGAACTGAGTAGGCGAAATCAACCGGCGTTGAACCTTTTGGCAAATCATGGACATCTCCATTGGGAGTAAAGACAAAAATACGGTCTTGAAAAATATGAAATTTAACTTCTTTAATAAAGTCGCTTGAGGATGTTGCTTCGCGCTGTATTTCAAGAATTTCTTGCACCCACTTCGGCATCTTATCTTGGTCACCACCGCGCTTTTGTTTGTAGTACCAGTGAGCAGAAATGCCGTAGAGTGCTTCTTCTTGCATTTCGAGGGTGCGAATTTGAATTTCAGTTGCTTGTCCGCCGGGACCGAAGACAGTCGTATGAATGCTGCGGTAGCCATTCGGTTTTGGAACGGCAATGTAGTCTTTGAAACGATTATAGCTCGGACGCCAAATGGCATGAATGATTCCTAATACTTTATAACATTCAGCAACGCTCGGAACAACGATGCGCAACGCGAAGACGTCATAGATTTCATTGAACTCTCTTTTTTTATCACGCATCTTTTGCCAAATGCTGTAGAGGTGCTTGAAGCGACCTTCAATTTCATATTGAATGCCTTCTTCATCTAATTTTTTTGAAATAATTGCTTTAAGCTTTTCGATGTATTGATTTAATTCTGTTTTGCGTTCGATTTCATATGTATATTCTAGTTTAGCGTATTCTTCGGGGTATAAATATTTAAAACAAATATCTTCCATTTGCCAGCGTAGGCTCCAGACACCTAATAAACCAGCGATAGGAGCATAGATTTCTAGGGTCTCCTGTGCAATGCGCCGTTGTTTTTCTTTGGGAAGGCCGTCAAGAGTTCTGAGATTGTGTAAACGGTCTGCGAATTTAATGAGGATAACACGCAAGTCTTCGGCCATTGCCAAGAACATTTTGCGCAAGCTTTCGCGGTATCGAGCAATACCTCGATAGCGAATTTTACTGAGCTTGGTAATACCTTCGACTAAGCGCGCTATTTCTTCGCCAAATTCTAAGCGTATATCCTCTAAGGTTGTTTCGGTATCTTCGGGAACATCATGAAGCAGACCAGCCACAATGGTCGGCAGGTCGGCTCGAATTTGAGCAAGGATAAAGGCGGTATGAAGGGGGTGCTGGATATATGGTTCGCCGGTTTTTCTTTTCTGATCACCATGCGCGTGTTCGGCAAAAGCAAAGGCTTTCTTCAATATTGAAGTATCAGCGTCCTGATGGCTTTTTTCAACTTGGGCTATAACTTGGTCAATGGTCATGTGATTGCCTATCTACTAAGTGATATGGTATTATGATTATAAAAGTTCGCTTTTGGCAAGTCAAAAAACCCCTCATGAAATTTACTCGAAAAAAATTACTTTTTTCTTTACTCGCTTTTGCCTTAGTATTCATAAGCGCCTACGCCGTAAGCGCGCAGACGCTTAATACGGGTTTGAGTTTTGGAAATGCAATCGGCTTGTCAAATCAGGACATACGCCTTACGATTGCAAAAATTATCCGGATCATTTTAGGATTCCTCGGAATTATTTCTGTGGGACTAGTTATGTATGCTGGTTTTATTTGGATGACGGCCGGTGGCAATGAAGAAAAAATCGGACAAGCTAAAACTATTTTAAAAAATGCGGCCATCGGCTTAGCTGTCATACTCGCATCCTTTGGCATCGTTTCCTTTATTATTGGAAAATTGCTTGAAGCAACATCAGGTAATGGAAATACTTCCGGAAGCGGTCCTAATGGAAGTAGTGGTGTAAGCGGATTAGGAAATGGAATTGTTAAAAGCGTATATCCTGAACCTTTTCAAAAAGACGTGCCGCGCAATACGGCTATCATTGTTACTTTCCGTGAGCCGATGAAAGCATCTTCCCTTTGCACGACGGTAACATCGCAAGGCTTGTGTGCTCCTGATGCTAAGCTTGTAGCGAATAGCGTAAAAATTTATAAAACTTCTGACGGCAGCGGCGCAAATAATATTACCAATGCCTCTGCCGCTTCGAGTGATAACATGACATTCGTTTTTAAGCCAGCAGGTCCGAATTATCTTGGCATTCCGACTGGCCCGACAGACTATACTGTTGCTTTAAGCGGAGGAGTGCAGAAAGCTGATGGCAGCAGTGCTTTTAACTTGTCAGATTTCCGCTGGCCGTTCCAGGTTAACAATACTTTAGACTTAACATCGCCAAAAATTCTCTCAGTAAGAGAGAAGATTCCTGGTTTACTGGAAGGTGGTATTTTCCCCTTAATGGATAATGGTAAAGATACTGTATCCGGTACCTCTCCGGCAGTTCCGTCTAAGGGAACTATTACAGTAAATGGTAAACCAGCAATTTTCCAAAGCGCCGATGCCACTATTGAGCGATTACTACCGCCGGGACTAAAAGAAACCGGAGCAAGCGTTACTGGAACGAATCGTTGTGCTGGCGGACCTATTGATATTACTATCGTTAACGGAACTCCTTTAAAGGCAAGCGTTGCTTATAGCCAACCGGGACTCGAAGGTGGCAACTTAGCAATAGTGGGCAATAGGATAGAGCTTGCACCTTGTGGATTAAGTGTTGCATTTAATGCTGGCTATAATGCTGGCAATAGCTGGAGAATTACGGTCGTTTCAGAACGGCAGGCTGATACTTTGAAGGTAGGTAGCAAAATCTATACCTTTGTTTCCAATGCTGTAAATGATAGCCAAATTAGTGTGGGAGCAACAAACAATGCCACGGCAGCAAATATTGCAGCTGCTATGGATGTACATCCAGAAATGACAGCTACGGTTCGTCAAAATATTGTTACTGTCCAAGCAAAAGTCGCCGGCAGCGGAGGCAATAATCTCGAACTTACAACAAGCAACCAAGTTGCATTAGCACTTTCTCGCATGACAGGAGGAAGTGATCAAAGTATACAATATACTGTAGTCGATCGCCCTGATCAGCCGAAGAACGCAGTTATTCAATTGAATTTCAATGAACCAATCAATCCTTTAACTATTGCTGGAGACAGTGTGGCGATAGCTGAAAAGCTACGAGTGGTAAATTCTGAGCCCACTGCTAAGGCAGCTGGGGGTACTTGCGATAGCGATAGCGACTGTCGTTCTTATAAATGCTCAGGTAGTTTATGCCAAGGAGATCAACTTGCAGGTAAATTTGTTGTTTCTAATCAGTATAAAACCGCAGAGTTTATATCTGATATTAAATGCGGAGTAAATGGCTGCGGAGAAAATATTTATTGCTTGCCAGCGAATAGTCATCTACAAATCGAAGCCGCCGCCGCCGCCCTTATGCCATGTTCTACTAATGCGGATTGCACTGTTGCGCCGTTTAGTACATGCGCTCAGGGTGTCTGCACAGATACGGCAGGCAAGAAAAATTATCCGGTCGCCGCTTCAATGAACGGTATTATCGACGCCGCTAATAATTCGCTTGATGGAAACCGAAATAATAATCCCCAAGGTCAAGCCGATACTTGGGATGAAAATAAAACTTCAACTGACAACGCCGGTCGTGGAGACAACTATCGCTGGTCATTTTGGGTGAGCGATCGTTTAGATCTTACTCCGCCGGAAATTATTTCAACAAGCGTTAATAATAAGCAGTCGAAAGTTAGTCTTTCCGCGGCGATTGATATAGTTTTTTCTAAGCTCATGCTCTCTTCGAGCCTTACTACTGGAAATGTTGTTGTTAACAACGGACTGGGAGACGTCACTCATAAACTTATTAATTTGTGGAGTTTGGCCAGTAATCCTGTTGGTTATTGGGTGCAGAAAAAAGATTTGGATGTTGACCCTGTTGATGGACGGCCAGATCGCACTGACGCGGTTTTGGGTCATGGAACTTTTGGCGATTCAACCTCTTATGCCGCGCAAGTTGGTTCGGGAGTCAAAGACATTTATCAAAATTGCTACAAGCCTTCTGCCGGTCCTAGTTGCCGTCCAAATGCGCTTATGCCTTCGTGCTGCCGTGATGCTAACGGTGATTTACAGCCGACAGCAACTTTAAATAGTGACGGTAATTGCCAATAATAGTATGCGCTTTTCAAAAGTAACATTGGTTAAGGTACTTCTTTGCTTCTTCGTTATCGGAGGAGCGTTTTGGGGTGTTTCGCAAATTGTTCACGCGCAAGATCTAAATACCGGTTTAAATTTCGCATCAAATACCGGCCTGGCAAATGTTGATCCGCGCGTCACTGTTGCGCGCGTTATTAGAATCGGCTTAGGCTTTTTGGGAGTATTAGCCGTTGGCTTAATAATGTATGCCGGATTTTTATGGATGAGCGCGAAGGGCAATGAAGAGAAGGTTGAGCAAGCAAAAAAAATTCTTACAAGTGCAGCTATAGGCTTGGCAATTATATTAGCGGCTTTTGGAATTGCTAGTTTTATTCTTTCAAAATTATTAGAAGCTACTGGCGGTGGGGGCGGGGGAGATGGGAGCGTATGCAGCCCTGCTTGCGCACAGGGCCAATATTGCTGCGCCGGCGCTTGTCAGGCGGGAGCTTGCGGCAATTTAATTGGCGGTAATAAGCCTTTCATGGTACGCGGATCAGTCCCTGGTGATGGTACTGTTGACGTTCCTCGTAATGCCGTTATTCGTTTTCAATTTACTAAAGATGTGCAGCCGCAAAGCGTAAATAACCTTACCTTTGCTGTGCGCGATGGAGACCAAGAAATTAACGGCCAGCGCACTGTTATTGGCGATTATATCGAATTTAGACCCACTGAGGGTTGCGGCACTAAGGCTGAAGGACAGAAGTGTTTTCCTGCTAACACAACTATTACGGTTGAAGCTCGCAATAATAATTACATTCCTTCGGGGCAAGATCCTGTCTTTGGTAATGGTGCTCAAAATGGTTTGACCGTTGGAAACAGTGGTTTTGGTAAGGGGATTATGAGTGTTCAAGGTGATACTCTTATTTGTGGATCAAAAAATGAAAAATGCGCGATTAGTTTTACTATCGGCGATACGATTGACACGGAAGTTCCGCGGGTTAATTTAGCTAACCACCAAATTTGTGCTCAAAGCGACAGTACTTTAGAGGCGAGCGCTATTGATAATACAGGTGTTTCAAAAATCGACTTTTATGTGGCCGGTAATCTTGTGGGAAGCAGAATTAATAATACCTTTCCTTTTATTGGTAGTCCTTATAATGCTAGTTTTATTTGGAATGCAGCCGGCATTCAAGCAGGACAGAATATTGCTTTAAAGGCAACGGCGTATGATTTAGATAGCAACAATGCCTCTGCTGAGAGGACGATTAAAGTTTCTGCTAGCCACTGCTGCAATGGCTTGAAGGATGGCGATGAAACTGGTACGGATTGCGGCGGCAGTTGTATGGCTTGCGCTGGACAAGCTTGTGCGGCTGATAAAAATTCTCCGGCCCAATGTAGTGATGCCATGTGTTCATCTGGTTTTTGCTCGACCTCAGGCTCTACTCCGGCAACATGTGCGGCAGCGGGCTACAATAACATTTCTACCTGTTGTTTGTGCCAAGCCCGTCCGCAGATTGATTGGGTAAGCCCAGTGGGCGGATTTTGTTCAAACAACCAAGATAAATTTTGCCGCGCCGCAACAGCTGCTCAAGATTGCGGTACGGGTTCTTGTAATCTCGGCACTCCTAATGGCGCTGCGGGAAATTTTATAACGATTGGCGGCAGTGGTTTTGGCTCTGCTCGAGGTAAAGTATATTTCACGGGAGCTCGAGGTAAAGTTGAAGCTGATTTGGCTGATGACGCGCAGCTTGGAAATATTGCTTGTGCGGGTGAAGTATGGACCGATAATCAGATTATTGCAGTTGTCCCCGCAGGTGCCCAAGCGGGCCCAATAACGGTAGAAAAAAAAGATGGAATTAGCGATGCGACGGACGATGGATACGGTTCTCTTATTGATAATTTTAGAAAAAATTCTATTATTCGTCCTGGTATTTGTACATTGAGCCCCGACTCAGCGCAGTCCAACAAAACAGTTGTTTATAACGGTATTAATTTATTGTCTTCGGAAGCAAATTTTGGAAACTTCTCTAGCTTTATTCCTGCTTTAGAATCATCATTCACGACTGCTAAGTCCGGCAATGCAAAAGTGCCGAACTTAACAAGCGGGCCAACGACTTCTTTCGTTAATAAGGCAGGTGTGCCAAGTAATTTTATTTCTTTCGTTAAAGAAAATGATCCCTATAGCGGACCTATTATAAGCTCCATAGAACCAAGCTCTGGTCCGGTAGGGCAGTATGTTACTGTTCGCGGAAGCGGATTTGGTGATATTCAGGGAACGAGCAAACTTTTCTTTGGAGATACGTCTGGTAAAGAAGCTGATTATAATTTCCCGGAAATTTGTTCGCAAAGTGTTTGGACCGATAAGCAAATCATTATCAAGGTTCCGGCTAGCGCGACGCTTGGCAATACAGTATTAACAATCATCCGCGATGGCTTTACTCCGGTTTCTAGTGGGGAACGCGTTTTTCAAGTTACGACAGGTAATCCAAATCCAGGATTGTGCCGTATCGATCCGTCCCTAGGCCAGCCGAATAATCCAGTAACACTAT
>CALMNI010000009.1 GCA_937868555.1 uncultured bacterium
AATAAAGAAATGGTAAAAATGATGTCGTGGTGTTCTTGAGAAAAGAAGATTGCGGCCGTTTTTATTAATTCCTCTTGACTTCATAAATAATGTCGTGGTTTTCTTGAGAAAAGAAGATTGCGGCATTTTTTATTAATTCCTCTTGACTTCATTTTTAGCTTCTGTTATATTATCTAGTATCCCGAGTGTCGGGATTTATTTTACGGTAATCGACCGATTTAGCTATGCCTACAATTAATCAATTAATTAAGCAAGGCCGACACAGTATTAAGACTAAAAGCAAGTCTCCGGCCTTAAAATTGACGCTTGATACCCTTCATCGCCGCAAAAAAATTACGGTCGAAGGAGCTCCCTTTAAGCGCGGAGTTTGTCTTAAGGTTACAACTACAACTCCAAAAAAGCCTAACTCGGCTTTACGTAAAATTGCCCGTGTTCGTTTGTCTAACGGTATGGAAGTTACTGCTTATATTCCGGGTATTGGACACAACTTACAAGAACACTCTATCGTTTTAATTAAGGGTGGTCGTACTAAAGACCTTCCTGGTGTTCGTTATAAGATTATTCGTGGCGTCTATGACGCTCAGGGCGTTGAAGCCCGCCGCCAAAGCCGTTCGCGCTATGGTAATAAAAAGCCTAAAGTTAAAAGCTAATATATGCGTGGAAAACCAGCACCAAAACGTAAAATCCAGCCTGACGTTCGTTATAATGACCTGGAAATTGCCAAATTTATTAACTATCTGATGCGCCGCGGCAAAAAATCAGTTGCCCAACGCGTTGTATACGATTGTTTTGATATTGTTAAGGATAAGACCCAGCAAGATCCCCGCCATATCTTTAATAAGGCAATGAAGCTTGTTACTCCCTTATTGGAAGTTCGTGGCCGCCGCGTTGGTGGTGCTAACTACCAAATTCCGTACCAAGTACGCGGTGATCGCCGCTTTATGCTTGGCTGCCGCTGGATGATTGAAGCTGCTCGTTCCCGTAAAGGAAAGCCTATGGCTGAAAAACTAGCGATGGAAATTATTGATACTGCTAAGGGCGAAAGCGCTTCTATTAAAAAGAAACTTGATGTTCAGCGCATGGCTGAATCAAACAAGGCTTTTGCTCACTTTGCACGATAAATTGTTCTGTCATTCCTGCGTAGGCAGGAATCTAATATAGATTCCCGCTTTCGCGGGAATGACATTTTTTTAACTAAATTTTTATGCCCCGAGAATATACTTTAGAAAATACAAGAAATATTGGCATCATGGCCCACATCGACGCCGGCAAAACCACCTTTACCGAACGGGTGCTTTTTTATACTGGAAAAAAGCATAAAATTGGCGAAGTGCACGAAGGTGCGGCCGAAATGGACTGGATGGAACAAGAAAAAGAACGAGGTATTACTATTACTTCCGCGGCTACAACTTGTTTTTGGCATGATAACCGCATTAACATTATTGATACCCCGGGGCACGTTGACTTTACTGTTGAAGTAGAACGCTCTTTGCGCGTTCTTGATGGCGCAGTGGCCGTTTTTGACGGTGCTGCGGGCGTTGAACCGCAGTCTGAAACTGTCTGGCGCCAAGCTGACAAATATAAAGTTCCCCGCCTTTGTTTTGTTAACAAAATGGATAAAATGGGCGGAGATTTTTATATGAGTTTAAAGTCCATTCGTGATCGACTTAACTCACGTGCGGTTGCTGCTCAATTGCCTATCGGAGCTGAAGATACTATGCGTGGTGTTGTTGACTTAATTCAAATGAAAGCTTTTGAATTTAAGGGGCAAAATGGCGAACAAATAACCGAAATTGAAATTCCGGCTGATTTAAAAGAAAAAGCTGAGCAACACCGCCATGAATTAGTAGAACGAGTAGTTGAATCTGATGAAGCCTTAACGGAGAAATATTTAGGCGGTGCTGAAATCACACCAGAAGAAATTAAGAAAGCTTTGCGACACGCCGTAATTACCAATCAAATTTACCCAGTTTTCTGCGGTACCGCTTTGAAAAATATTGGTGTTCAGTTAGTGCTCGATGCTGTAAACGATTACTTGCCTTCGCCTTTGGATGTCCCGGCAATTGAAGGTATGGATCCGGATGATGAAGAGAAACATATTCCGGTAGAACCGCGCGATGATGCGCCTTTTGCGGCTCTAGCTTTTAAAATTGCTACTGATCCTTTTGTTGGAAAGCTTTGCTTTGTTCGCGTTTATTCTGGTATTCTTAAGTCGGGTTCCTATGTATTGAACTCAACCACTGGTAAAAAAGAGCGCATTGGCCGTTTAGTTCGTATGCACGCTAACCACCGTGAAGAAATTGATGCCATTTATTCCGGAGACATTGCGGCAGTTATTGGTTTGAAAGATACATTTACTGGTAGTACCTTGTGCGACGTTGATCATCCCGTACGTCTTGAAACGATTACTTTCCCCGAACCAGTTATTAAAATTGCTGTTGAACCAAAGACTAAGGCTGACCAAGAAAAAATGGGTATGGCTCTTGCCCGCTTAGCTGAAGAAGATCCTACCTTCCGCGTTGAATCCGATGAAGAAACCAATCAAACATTGATTTCAGGAATGGGCGAACTACACCTTGATATTATCGTTGATCGCATGAAGCGTGAATTTAATGTTGAAGCCAACATTGGTCAACCGCAAGTTTCTTACCGTGAAACTATTCGTCAGGAAGCTGAAGCCGAAGGTAAATATATTAAGCAGTCGGGTGGACGCGGTCAATATGGTCATTGCTGGTTAAGAATCGCTCCTCAGGAAGCTGGTAAAGGCTCTGAGTTCGTTGATGAAGTCAAGGGCGGAGCTATTCCACGTGAATATATTCCTGCCATTGAAAAAGGATTTAAAGAAGCATTGGACAAGGGTATCGTTGCTGGCTACCCAATGGTAGATGTTAAGGCAACGGTTTTTGACGGTTCTTTCCACGAAGTTGACTCCAGTGAAGCCGCTTTCAAAATGGCTGGAATCATGGCCTTCAAAGATGCTTGCCGTAAAGCCAACCCAGTATTACTGGAACCGATTATGAAAGTAGAAGTTACCACTCCGGAAGAATATATGGGTAACGTCATTGGTGACCTTAACTCCAAACGCGGTCAAATTGATCAAATGTCAGATCGCGGTAATTTAAAGGTAATTGACGCCAAAGTTCCGTTGGCGGAAATGTTTGGGTATGCTACTGCTTTGCGCTCCATGAGCCAAGGTCGCGCCAATTACAGCATGGAGTTCTTGCATTACAGTGAAGTTCCTCGTCACGCTGCCGAAGCTATTATCGGCCAAAACCAAAAGGACAAGAGGTAGGTTTTTTAGCGAGATATTCACAGTCATATTATTGACTATTGGTATTCTTTTCGCTAGAATAAAAGTCCCTTTTTGCAAGATTAAGCAACTCGTATGGCAGATCGCCTTGAACGTCTCATACACTTGATCAATAAAACAGGGGACAAACTCGTTGTTTTTGACCGTTCTCGTCCCGATGATGCCTTCGTTATTTCTAGCCTTGAGCAGTATGAACGAATGGTAAAAGAAGTCGCTGATGTGAGGGGCTTGACAGAAGATGAGCTTATTGATAAAATAAACCAGGATATCGCTTTATGGAAAAGCGAGCAGTCCGGTGATGCCGGATTTTCCGATTTTTCCGAGGATTTTACAGAGAAAAAAAGGAAAAATGCTTGGACAATTCCAGAGTCGCGCAAGACTAAAAGCGAACAATCTTAATTTGATACTATTAAAACTTTTAATTAAACATTAACCGTATGGCAGAAAAATTCGAACGTAAGAAACCGCACGTTAACGTCGGTACAATCGGTCACGTCGACCACGGTAAAACGACCCTTACGGCCGCTTTGCTGACTGTTTTGGCTAGCCGCGGTTTGACCGCCTCCAAAAAGGGTGTTGGTGAAATCGATGCTGCTCCTGAAGAAAAGGCTCGTGGTATTACCATTGCGACTGCTCACGTTGAATATGAATCCGAAGCCCGTCACTACGCTCACGTTGACTGCCCAGGACACGCTGACTACGTTAAGAACATGATTACCGGTGCCGCTCAAATGGATGGTGCTATTCTTGTTGTTTCTGCCACTGACGGTCCTATGCCTCAAACCCGTGAACACATTCTCTTGGCTCGCCAGGTCGGTGTTCCTTATATCGTTGTTTTCTTGAACAAATGCGATATGGTTGAAGACAAGGAACTTATTGACCTTGTTGAAGAAGAAGTTAAGGATCTTTTGAAGAAGTATGAATTCCCTGGTGACACTACGCCAATCATTCGTGGTTCAGCTTTGAAAGCTCTTGAAAACCCTGAAGGCGAATACGGCGAAGCTGTTATGCAGCTTGTTAAAGCGCTTGATGATTTCATCCCAACTCCAGAACGCGCTACTGATAAGCCTTTCTTAATGCCTATTGAAGACATCTTCTCTATCGAAGGTCGCGGTACTGTTGTAACCGGCCGTATTGAACGCGGTGTTATCAAGATTAACGAAGAAGTTGAACTTATTGGTTTGAAAGATACTCGCAAGGTGGTTGTGACTGGTATTGAAATGTTTAACAAACAGCTCGACGAAGGTCAGGCTGGTGACAATGCCGGTTTGCTTCTTCGCGGTATTAAAAAGGATGAAGTTGAACGCGGACAGGTATTGGCTAAGGCTGGTTCTGTTACTCCACACACTGAATTCGAAAGCGAAGTTTATATTCTTTCGAAGGAAGAAGGCGGACGTCACAAGCCATTTTTCAAAGGTTATAAGCCACAGTTCTATATCCGTACAACTGACGTTACTGGTGAAGTAGAACTTCCGGCTGGAACCGAAATGGTTATGCCAGGCGATACCGTTAACTTGAAAATTAAACTTATTTCCCCGGTTGCTTTGGAAGAAAAGCAGCGCTTCGCTATCCGCGAAGGTGGCCGCACTGTCGGTGCCGGTGTCGTAGTGAAGATTATTAAGTAAAGATATTGACCCGCTTCTCGCGAGAGGCGGGTTTAATCTGTACTTAAATTAATTAAGACAGCAAAAGCATTTATACCTTATGACCGAAGCTGCGAGCAAGACCGCCGTTAAAACCGGCACTCAAGATTTCAAACAGCGTGTCCGTATTAAGATCCGCTCGTTTGATCACAAAATCATTGACCAGTCGACGAAGATTATTGTCCAGACTGTTAAGCGCACAGGCGCTAACTTGTATGGACCTATTCCATTGCCGACAGAAAAGAAAAAGTATACGGTCAATGCTTCAACTTTTGTCCATAAGGACGCACGCGACCAGTTCGAAATGCGAACGCATAAGCGTTTGCTCGATATTATCGATCCGACCGCTGCGACGATTGAAGCTTTAAGTAATTTAAACTTGCCTACGGGCGTTGATATAGAAATCAAGATGTAAACCGGTCCAGTATTTTTTCGCTTAATCCCGCGTTTGTGGGCAGTGGGCGAAGAAAGCAAACTGCACTGTTAGGATTTAAACTTTGTCTCATTCTCACGCATCTATTTGCATGTTAGCAAGCCAACATTAGTTGGATGATATGTGGTAATGACTGGTTTATCCAAAACCGGTTTTTATTTTATCTGAATATGAAATTTATTGTCGGTAAAAAAATCGCTATGACCCAGCTTTGGAAGGGTGAAACCGTCGTCCCAGTGACGCAGGTTGAAGTCGGTCCATGCACGGTCCTCCAGCTCAAGAATATGGAATCCGACGGCTACAAAGCCGTACAGGTTGGTTACGGCCGCCGCCGCAGTGGTTTAATCACTAAGCCTTTGCGCGGACATTTTAAAAATTTTGGTGATTTTCGTTTTGTCCGCGAATTTCGCGTTGAAGATAAGGACATTAGTGCTGACTTGAAAGCCGGTGATAAAATCACAATCCGCACTTTTGCTGAAGGAGATAAGCTAACGGTGACTGGAACTTCAAAAGGTAAAGGTTTTCAAGGTGTAGTAAAGCGCCAT
>CALMNI010000010.1 GCA_937868555.1 uncultured bacterium
CAACGTGGAAAATACCCGACGTTGATGGTGCGTCACTCGGATATTGCAGGTTTATCTGAAAAGCCGCATACGAAGCACCATCAATGTGCCCGCAGCGCCTCCCCGAGCCCGGCAAAACCAAGCTCCCGCTTGGCCGGGCGCAGGGGATCCTTGGCGCGAAGGGCCGAGCACCCGAGGAGCCACAGCACCGCAGGGGCGCAGCGGGTATTTCTTGTTGTGCGCTGTATTGCGTCGGGTGTATCCTTTTCATCTAAATACACTGAATGCTCACCGATGCTTTTCATGTCCATAATGATAGTCAAATACATCATACGCAGCGGAAAATATATCAGAAGAAAGTTGAATAACCATTACTCGCATTAAGAAGCGCTTAACTTTTGTCGGCTTTTTATTCAGTATTTTTATATTAAGCGGGAACCAATTCTTGCCATCAAGACTAATAAAGCTCTGTTGCTTTTCTAACTTATGGAAAAATTTGCGTCTACGCGCCTGGGGATCGGTAGAACCATCAATACCAGTTTCGACAACCTCAAAGCTATCGGCCCCCCATTCAAGTTCTCCCTCTTTTAGAATTGGCGCAGTATTTTTAGATATCAAATGTTCGGCATATCGCCAATTCGGGAATTGAAGCTTGTCTGGATCGATACCCGTCAGCTTTCCATTTCTGTATACCAAGCCGAGCTTCGGGTCAATGGATGAACCAAATATCCAGCTTGAAGATATTGCAAGAAAACAAGCTATGAGGCATGAGATTCGCAGTTTTCGAATCATTGGAATTAAGCCCCCCTACTCAGAGTCTTATACTTGCAAGTGGAACTAAACATGACGTTTGGACAAGTCTTTTATCTCTGCTAAGTGCGGTATATACTATCTAAATTTCCGAAAATGGAACCGTAACCGCAATATAGCGCACAACGCGGAATTTACCTGACGTTTGGTGACGCTTGTGTCATTAATTTGAGTTGTAAAGCCATTTTGCGTCACCAAATGTGCCCGAAGCGCCTGCCTGAGGAGC
>CALMNI010000011.1 GCA_937868555.1 uncultured bacterium
ATTGTTATTAATAAAAGCAGCCAAACAAAAACACCCGGTCTACTGATCGGGCGTTTTTGCGTCTTACCTATGTAAAAAAGAACGTGGCTTTTTATACTGCCTATTAATAGATAGTATAGGCGCGCCATATGACGCCGGTTAAGCACTGATATCTATATAAAATTCTTTGAATCCCGAAGGGGCCCTGGGCAGAGACCTTTTCAAAAAACAGCAAATTTTAAATAAATATGCGAGTATTATTTCTTAAGAAATGTAGTCGCTCTTATATCGTTAGCGGAGGGGGTTAAGCCAGCGATATAAGACTTAGTGGCTTGTCTATTAATTATTACATCAGTAAATGCTGTTTATTTCACTAGAATTTAGAAAAGGCAGGGTTGGGGGCGGCGATGAATATTGGGAGAAAATTCAGGAAAACGAGTGATACGACGTATGGCGGCTGCTCTAATGGTCATACCTTCACAATCTCCTAAAATGGTGACTATGTCACCTGGTCTTAAGTTAAAAGCAGTTGCGTTTATATCATCATTCATAATAACCGTAATTAATTCATTGCGTTCACTTTTTAGAATGTATCCATTATCTGTTAAATCAACAATTGTTCCGGCAACTACTCGCGGTAAACGCTCCTCTCCGTAATGGCTATATAAAGCCTCTGCTCCAGGCAGATGACGCTCACGGCTTACTCTAAAGAGGTTAGATTGTAAATTAGTGCGATCTACTATAACGCCCCCAGCTGCGGCAAAAATGAGAACAGCCAGGGCGGAATATAACAAGGGACGGCCATAGGCAAACTGGTATTTTCGAACAAGAATTTGTAGGAAAAGAATAAAAATAAGGGCAACTAGAACTAAAATCCACGGTAATGACATCAGAAAGCCCATGATTTCTCCAAAACCCATTGTCGGTAGAAAAAGAGCGCCATTTTGACGAAGGCTAAAGATCATTAAACTGGCAATATACACCAAGAGTAGAGCAACGCCCACAATCCCCGAAAATAGTAAGGCAGTTTCAAGGGCAAAATACCATTTAGGGCGCATTTTTATATCGCCATTTTCAATATCGGCTAAAACGGTATCACGCAATGAGGGAGTGTGCTTGTTATTCATATGAGGGAACAAGTTGTTTATACATGTCACGCAGCATTTTTTTACCGCGATTCAAGCGAACGCCTACAGTTGCAATTGGGAGACGCATAATCTCCGAAATTTCTTTGTAGTCTAATTCTTCGTAGTAAAACAGGATGAGTGGTTCTCTATATTTAAGGTCAATTTTTTCAAGACAAAGGTCTAAAATCTTTTTTAGTTCTTGATCATTAATGTCTTGATCGGCGGTTTCTTTGGCAATAGGGTGTGGGAAAAAAGTATCGGGATCAAAAAAGAATAAGGGGCGTCTAGATTTTTTCTTTATGGCGTTAATAAATTCATTGTGTGCAATACGGTACAGCCAGGCAGAAAAAGAGCGGCTGCTATCAAAACCGCGAATGTTTCTATAGGCTTTAAGGAAAACTTCTTGGACTACATCTTCGGCATCCTCTTGTCCAAAAAGAAATTTCTTAGCATATCGTAGCATTTTAGACTCAAAACGTTCAACAAGCACGCCGAACGCATGGGCGTCGCCGTTTTGAACAAGTATGGCGATTTCCTCATCGCTCGGTAAAGACATAGGCTATTTAAGTATTACACCTAAAATAAATATTTATTACGTCCTGCCAGAACCTCTCCGAAGGAGGATTCTGGCGTTATATATTAGAATCCCAGTGCTTCTTTCACTAAAATAATAGTAATGCGGCTTGGAGTTGCTTCTTTGTTCATTATTAGTACTTTATTCACCGAACTGCCAGGAACGCCGTAGGCTTTATGGGCTCGTTCTGATTCCAAAGGAAGGACATGTTCATAAATACGCTTCATGGCCTCGTCTAAATTTTTAACAATTTTCTGGGCACCTACAACCCAAACAACGTGTTGGGAACCATAGGCATAGGCTGGGAGCTGGCTTCCGGTTAGAGAAGCAATAACGGCATGTCCATCTTCGGTAAGGGCGTGAACGCTGCCCATAACCCATTGAGGAGCGGCGCCTAATTTTTGCATGCGATCGGCATCATGCTCTTTATCAAGACTGGAAAAAATTTTGCGAATAGAATTATATTTTTCAGCCGTATTTACTTCTTCGGAAAGTCCGAGGGTATCGAGGGTAATCGAAGTCATTGTCATAACTTCAGCGCCCTCGGGCAACAGTTCAAGCGCTTTTGCTTTGGCTTCGGCGGCATTTTCAGCAATAACAACATTAAAGCCATTCCCTTCAAGCGAGCTTTTGGTTGCGGCTATAGTATCGGCATTGGCGAGAGTATTCCAGTTAGAATTTTCCATATGTAGTGTTTAATAATGAGTATCATTAGTATACGCCTGTTGCCGGTTTTTGTTAAGGCAATTATACTTTAGGTATGAAAAACATTATCTCTATTGTTCTCAATGCTTTGCCCATATTAATCATGGTTGGGCTTATACCATTAATAGCTAATGATTATCTGCTTACAATTTTGTATGTAATTATTATTTTAGGGGCCTTTTTGTGGAAATTAGAAAAAAATGACCTGTATATTTTTGTGTTCGGCTTTGTAGTAATGATTATTTTTGAATTTTTCTTTGTGAGTACCGGAGTAGAAACCTTTGTGCGCCATAGCCTTTTTAATCTGATGCCGCTGTGGCTT
>CALMNI010000012.1 GCA_937868555.1 uncultured bacterium
CCATATTTAGAACCATCTCCAAACTCATTAACTTGCATGTTAACTTGTGTCTTTGGGCCACCACCTTGACGTAGTTTTTCTAGTTGTATTTGTTTGTCAAGTAGTTCTATGGTTATTTTATGACTGAGGGCTATCAGGTCTGCAATATCTTTGCTGGAACCTATCTCAGCTTCATCCATTTCTTCTAGCTTCTTCATAATAAGTGTATCCATAAGCTGGCGCATTTTGAACTTATTATTGAAGCCTACGTCAAAGAATACATTATCAATATAGGCTTTGACTTCTCTACGAGAAAGTATAGAGGCTACCTCATCTGGTGGAACTTCTAACAGTGAGGATACTTTATCTATACTTTGTGATTCTAGATATGCGTTAGCAATCTCTAAAGCTTCCGGCGAAATTTTAAGCGTTTCAGCCGGGGAGGTTGTGGGTAAGTTTGACATACTCTTACTTTCTATTACAGATATACATATTATAACATAGGGGGAAGTGCCGCGCAAGTTGAAATTTTTTCATCGAGTGTGTACATTTTGCTACGCTTATACACCTATTTAGCTTTTCTGAATTTTCTCATGTCGCTACGCTTATACACCTATTTACTATTACGAATTTTCTCATGTCGTACGCGTGTTGGTGGGCCCATATAGTAGTCTTATATAAGATGTGTGATAACCGCCCACTCTTATATAAGACATATGATAGGTCTTATATAAGACCTGGAATAGAGTAAATAAATTAGACCTGGGATAGAATAGAAACAATTGATTGGACCTGGATAACTATATCCACTATTATTCAACCATAGACAAACGAACAGGAACAGCGAACATGACAACATTTTTTAAGGCTTTCGGAATTACCGTCGGATTGATCCTTGTTTCCATAGCTGGCCTTACTGCCGCGCTTGCTGTTGGCGGGTTACTCTGGCTCTTGCGTATGGTCCAACGGAATAGCTAATAAAGAATATACCTGAGTATAGTCTGCTCAGGTATAGTCTACTCGGGTATAGTCTACTCGGGTATAGTCTACTCGGGTATAGTCATGCAAACCACAATCATCATTATTAGTATCTTGTTTCTTCTTGCCCTACCAGAAATACTTGACGACGTAGCAAAAGCAATGAAGGAATGGGAGCGTAATAATTCACAATCAACTGATAAGGATTAATCATAAGCATCATTGCCGGATATATCATCATCAAGAATCACGACGTAATGAATCCCGCGAACAGAATGGACTAAATTTAAGCGCTTGATGGGAGAATAATAAAAAAAGCCGAAAGGGCCTGGTCAAGCAAAATCTTTTTATAGGCGCATAAATACAATCTTGTTTCCCTGGGCGAAATCGTGTTATAATGTTTTCAACAATGACAGAAAGGCTAGGGCATGAAAGCGAAAAAGGTTAGCTCCCAGAAATTGATGAAGATGGTACAAGCCAGCATTCGGCGCTTTGGGGAATTCATTGAACTGGAACGCCCCATCATCCTGAAGTTTTCCAATGCCAAGACCTACTATGGCAAATATGAGACTGAGTTGATCGTGGCCGATACCGTGGAATTCTGCCACATTATCACGGTATCCTGTTATCATAACGGGGAACAGTCAATCGTGGATTCTACGATTGCGCATGAAATGGTACATGCCAAGCAAATCGAAACCGGAAACGAGGCCGATCATGGGGAATCTTTCCAGCATTGGCGGGAGGAAATCCGGGCCTATTTTCATCTTGACATTGAAGAATAATTGATGCTAGAATTAAGGTATCAATAGGAGGGCATCATGGCAAACCATAGCGTTATCATTGAAGTAAAGGGAAAAGCTAGCTATCCGGTTTTCCGTAACCTTTCCGAAAAGGATGCTATTAGCATCTCTGAGGAACTTAACCGACTGATGGCAGATGCCGGAAAAGCTACTGGCAAGGTTATCAATCATGTTTATCGTGTCATTCTGAGGAAGTAATCATGTCCAAGAAACTGGCATATGACCAATGGAAGAAAAAGGTTGATGATTGGCTTTACCGCAAAATCGGCTTCACTTCCGAATGCTTGCCCGACTTCTGCTATCGGGATTGCTGGGATGCTGGCGATTCTCCCAGCGAGGCGGCTGAAGCGGCTTTTGAGTATATGCAGGAATACTAATCATGGAACTTTCCCATCTGATAGCCAAGGGCTATAAGGTAGTTACATCCTGCAAGACTACCGCGCAATTACAAAATGCTGAGAGATACATTAGGCTTTTGGTAATCGCTAGCCGCAGGCATTATGTGCAGGTTCGTGGGGAGCATCCTGTCGATGCTTGGGGAATGTCAAAAGAACTAGAGGGTATCTTTAAATCCCACATATCAGCTCAGAAATCCAGGCTAACTCTTTGATTCTCCCACGATTGAAAGCCCTTATAAATCAAGGGCTTAGGTGCGCCGAAATTGGGCACGCTCTCCCACGATACCATTATACCTGCCCCAATGGGCGTGTCAAGCAAATTTTTTCTATGCCTCCATAAATGAATTGATTACACTAACCTGGGCGAACGTGATATACTGTAGGATTACTCATTACAATAGCCTGGAGCTATAGTCTGCCGGGCAAATTGATATTGCTTTTAATCATGAAAGCCTATAGAATCGTTACACCAATCAACGGAGGATATACAAATGGCACTTAAGCGGGTTTCGGTTTATGACATGGATGGCACTATCGTATGCTCTCTGCATCGTTATCGGACTATGCCATGTGGCACTAAGATTGACTTGCAATATTGGCTAGACAATCAGCATCGGGCTTATGATGATAGCTTGCTCCCCTTGGCAAAGCAATATCAGGATGACATTGCGGATCCTGAATGCTATGTGATTATCGCCACTGCTAGGGTTATGGGGGATGCGGATATAGCATTCATTCGGGATAAACTCGGGATGCCTAATCATATCATTAGCCGCAAAGATGGTGATAGCATCTCGGGTGGCCTACTCAAAATCAACGGACTAACTAAATTCTTCAACCTGCGGAACTTTGCTAATGCCACATGGGTATTTTACGAGGATAACGCCAGTTACCTTAAAGCGGTTTGCGATCATTTCCGTATTCACGGCGTTTATATTCCGTCAAGGCAGGGACACTAACATGAAGAAATTTAGCCTTCGGAAATGGGAATATGCTGGCCGAAAGTTAGCTAATCCCTTTGTCATTCTTAAGCGATTGCTCTGTTTCGTAATACTTTTGGCAATCATTGTGCCTCCGCTTTACATGGTTATGGCTATTGGATGGGGATTTTCCACTGCTAATAGCATCCTTGAGGGGCTAACATAATCCTTGACTAACTGCCGAAAGGCCATTAGAATTAAGGCTCATTCAATAGCAAAGGGAATACGATGGCAAAGAAACAGCATTTTCTAATCATTGACACCGAAACCACGATTAATGATCATGTTGCCGATTTTGGTGCATTGGTTTGCGATAGGAAAGGCAACATTGTCAAAGATTGCGCTATCCTTGTTGGCGACTTCTACGGAAAGGAAAGGCTATTTCACGATCCCAATGCAAACGACATTTGGGGATATGCTGGATTGATTAAGCGGGAAGAAGCATATGCACGGATGCTATTGGAAGGAACCCGCTGTATTGCGACCGTTGCCGCTATTAATCGCTGGCTAGAAAAAGTAGCTATCACTTATGCCCCGATGATGACAGCATACAATCTCGCTTTCGATGCTAGTAAGATGGCTAACAGCGGGATTGACGTTAGCATGTTTCCTGATCGGTTTTGCCTTTGGCACGCTGCTGCTGGCATCTATGGCGGCAGTAAAGAATATCGGCGCTTTGTGCTGGCTAATCACTTGTTCAATGCTCCGACGGCACTAGGTAACATGACATATAAAACCAATGCGGAAGTCATGGCTAGTTATCTAAGCGGTAGTATGCTACCTCCTGAACCACATACGGCAATCGAGGACGCTAGACTATATGAACTTCCGATTTTGCTTGACGTTGTGAAAAAGCGCAACTGGCGCGAACGCTTGAAACCGTACTGCTGGCAGGATTATCAAGTACGCGACCATTTTACAGTTTAACCATAAGCCCGGAATTTCCGGGCTTTTTCTTACTTTGTCAAATCAAATATTTTTATGGCCGTCCCAGGCCTGGCTTATGCACCAGGTTGGGGCGCGCCAATTTTACCACGAAATCCTGGGCCGAGTCAAGCAAAATCTTTTTATGGGCACATAAATACAATCTTGTTTTCCTGGGTTTGATTTTGTTATAATGATTTCATGTTGAACGGAGGTAACATGATTAAATGGTTTGGGACTATTGCCGGCATCATTGGCGCGATTCTGGTAGCTGGTAACTTCGGCTGGCAATGGGTAGGATATGTGGCTTTTCTGTCTGGCTCTCTGGCATGGTTTAAGGTTTCGATTGCTGGTAAAGATGAGGCAGGCATGGTACAATGGGCTTTCTTTAGCGCGGTTAATTTGTGGGGGTTTATTAACTATGTCAGATAAAGAATGGCAGGAATTTTGCCAAAGGGTATTAGCTTACTGGTGGCGTAAAGCCGTTGGCATATATGGTAAAAGGCTAAAGGCTTGTCCTACCATTCGCGTTTCTAAACGAATGACAAGATGCGCGGGTTTGGCATACGTAGCCGATAACGAAATAGCCGTCTCGCATAAATTCCTTTTGGCATATCCGCATGACATGCGGGACGATACTATCCCCCATGAACTAGCTCATATTGTCGCCTATCAGCTAACCGGATATGGCGGCAAACCGAGGGAAGCACATGGCAAGCCGTGGAAGGACGTTTGCATTGTTCTAACCGGCAAGCCATTATCTATCTATCATAACTACCAATAGGAACATGACAAATGACTATCAAGATTATTGTCCCCATGACGGACTTGTATGATTTTGATCCTACCGGGATTAACGATGATGCTACCATCATCGCCCATGCGAAGGAATTGCTTACGGCGATGTACTTTGATGGCGATGCCGATAACTGGGTGAGGAATGCCGTTGTCATTCGCAACAAGGACGAGGATAGCCCAGGTTTTGATCGGGTAGAATTTGATCTGATGCCTTGCGAATCGGCATTCTAGAAGCATAATCGGGTAGCATATGCTACCCGATTTTTCACCTGGAATATTAGAATATACTAATATTCGCTGCGCCAAAATTTTACGCTCTTTTCCTAGGCTTGTCAATACCCTGGCGCAAAATAATTATGTTGCAAACCTGGGCGAAGTCTGATATTCTGTATGGTTATCCTGGCCGATAGCCTGGGACTATATCGCGTGAGAAAAATTGATGTTGCAATTTATCGGGAAAGGCGTATAATAAGAATCATTGAGAAACGGGAAACGAAAGCGAAGCAAAAAATAATTGTTGCAAAGCCTGAAAATTCCTGTATAATGATTTTCATCGGATGACGAACTAGGCCAACGAAATCCGATAATCCTAAACCCGGCCTAATCTGGAGATATGCAAATGACTGCCAAGACTGAAAAGACCGTGAATTATACCGCTGAACAAACCGCCGAAATGGTTGCGGCTTATGTGGCGAATCCTACCGCCGAAACGGTTGCGGAATTTGCCGGTAAGTTTGGCAAGACCGTTCGTAGCATCGTAGCCAAGCTATCGCGCGAAGGCGTATACCACAAGAAGGAATACGTGTCCAAGACCGGAGAAAAGCCCGAAGCTAAGGATACGGTTGCCGATGCTATCGGTGCGGTTCTCAAGCTTTCCGAAGCCGACGTTTCCAGTCTGACGAAGGCTAACAAGTCGGCCCTTAAGGCGATTTTTGCGGCTCTTGCTAACAGTAAGCCGATTGAAGGTGAATAACATCTAACCGCAGGGCCGGCAAGGGTCGGCCCTTCTTTAATCTTTCCTATAGGATATGATCATGTCGGATGCGTTGAAGCAACTGAAAAAGCAACTGCGGAAGGAATGGAAAGCCGAGATTATCCGGCGCAATGGCTTCGTCGGGAATAACGGAAAAGTTACCATTGCCTGCATTCCTACCTTCGGCAAAAATGGTAAATTCGCTGTCGCTGTCTGCTCGGAGGATGACAAATTTAAGCGGAAGGAGGGCGAATACATCGCCATGCGGCGCATTTTTGAGGAGGACAGTGGGCAGCCTTGCACCTTTCCCCGGACCGACGAGGAGATCTTTGACTTCATTATAAATATTTGTGACGCGATATCCCCGCCGTATTATATAACGTATAACGCGGAGGA
>CALMNI010000013.1 GCA_937868555.1 uncultured bacterium
TTTGAAGAATGGTTACAAAAAAATAACCTAGATTTTTTATATAAGGCGAACTATGATGTATTGACGATTGATCTGTATTATCAAGCTTCCCTGCAAAATAATTCTTTTATAGGCAGCGAAGATAGGGATTATGTTATTCTTTCCGAAAAAGGGGAGGCGGCTGCTTATTACCCGGCAGCCCCTATAAGCACGAAAACTTTATTGGATGCGGGAGTATTGGATATTGTTTTAGAAAGATCTAAGGCGGCTCAAAAGAAGTATCAAGTATTTGTCCAAAAATATGAGGAGGCCGAAATTCAGGCATTAGATGTGCTTGAATTTTTTGAGCAGTACTGTGCCCTATATATAGAATTGGTTGCCTGTTTTAGAACAACCAGGCCGGCATATGTTGACCCCTTAGTAGAAAAGTTAAAATTAGTACTGGCAAGCAATGCTTCCGAGGAGATCATCTCGCCATTACTTATTTCAGAGCATGGTGATGGAATACGGTTGGAGCAGCGCGATTGGATGACTCTCTTGCACAAGGAAATGGCTAGCACTGAAGATTTGATGAAGCACGCCACAAGCTATCCTTGGCTTTTCCCGGCTGCATATGATTATGAAATTGCTGTGAGTAATTTAGCTAATCGCTATAAGATTGATGTAGACAAAAGAGTTGAGCGCATAGAAGAATATCAAAAGGCTCAAACAGTTTTGCAAGCAAGTATAGAGCAAAAGAAACAGTATCTTGAACATACTCCCAGTGAAGAAGCACTTCAACTAGTTGAAACTATTGCTAAGCTTTCTGAGTATAGGACCTATTTTAAACTGGCTTTAGCCGGTATGTCGTTAAGATTCGGGACTATATTCAAAAAAATATCAGCGCAGGCCCATCTTGATCCTATTATATTTTATAATTCTTATACCATTGATGACATTACGAATTTATTGTTACACACAACTGTGCTGTCGCCGGAAGTAGTTAATCAAAGAAATGATTATTATGCGTATATAGTAAGAAATTTAAAAAAAGAAGTATCAACTGATGGCGCGTACCGAGAGAGTTTGAAAAAATATTTTTCAGCACATGACCAAGCACATATTGTTGGCGTTAGCGCCTGCCCGGGCGTCGTACGCGGCGTCGCCAGAGTTTTACAAAACAGCGAAATTAAAGATGTAACTCTTGAATCTTTGCAAGGGAAAATTTTGGTAACGACGATGACCGATCCGAGCATAATGCCTTTTATACGAAATTGCTTGGCACTCGTAACGGATCAAGGAGGACTAACATCGCACGCGGCCATTGTTAGCCGTGAAATGCACATTCCCTGTATTGTCGGAACGAAAAACGGAACCGAGATTATTAAGGATGGGAGTATGATTGAGGTGGATGCTGACAGAGGGGTGATACGACCCGTTACAAGATGAATTGGTGCAAGGAAAAGAAATTGAAAAAATTTAAGGAAATAGCTTATTTGTAATACGATAAATATATATTGACAAACGATAAAAGATGAATTATGATAATAGTATATAATTCATAATTTTTTTGTATGAAAAAAAGTTCAACCATATTTTTACAGGTAGTCGTTGTGCTTATAGCTATCGGAGCCTTGGCTCTGCTACTATGGGAGCCGCGTATGGAGGGTGTTAATGCTCACGCCACGAATTTCGAAATATATTTCAAAGATCCTTTTTTGGCGCTCGTATATGTAGGATCCATTCCTTTTTTCGTCGCGCTTTTCCAAGCATTTAAAATTTTGGGCTACGCGGGAAAAAATATGATTTTTTCGCAAGCGGCCGTAAATGCTTTGCGGACTATAAAATATTGCGCGCTTATTATTATTGCTTTTGTTATTGCGGAGGAAATTTTCATCATATTGAATCATGGCAATGATGATGCCGCCGGTGGAATTTTTATGGGCATACTCATTACTTTCGGTTCGGCAGTAATTGCTACGGCCGCCGCTATGTTTCAGCGTATTTTGCAAACTGCCGTTGATATAAAATCAGAAAACGATTTAACCGTCTAATACTATGGCAATTATTATTAATATTGATGTCATGCTCGCTAAGCGGAAAATGAGCGTTACTGAGCTGGCTGATAAAGTCGGCATTACAATGGCTAATATTTCCGTTTTAAAAAATGGTAAAGCTAAAGCAGTGCGCTTTTCGACCTTAGAAGCGATTTGCAAAGCTTTAAAGTGCCAGCCGGGTGATATTTTAGAATATTCTAGTTAAGATATGCCCAGCTTTTCTCTTAACATCGTGAATTTTAAAACCAAGAAATATCTCATTGAATTATTAAAATCAGTGAGAGGGGATTTAGTCAGCTTTACCGAGCCTTACGAAATTAATATTTTGGAAAATGCCTCCGGCGATGATTTGTCGGATTTAAAAACGATATTCAATGATCTTCCACTGTTAATATCTAATTCTCCAAAAAATGTAGGTTTTGGCGGCGGGCATAATATATTAGCTACTAAGTCAACATATACTACTATTATCATCGCCAACCCTGACGCGCAGATTATAGAACCGGAAACTTTTAAACGCTTGCTTGAACATCTTGAACGCGACCCTCTTGCCGCTATTATTGGGCCGCGATTGCTTACACTAGAGCATAATCGTTTCGTCAGGAACGAAGAGGCTAAGGAATTATATAGGGAGGGAAAGCTTCTACAGCAGCTATGGGATCACGGTGATTCGTTTCCAATCATGGCGAATTTTGCTGATAGATTGGGTATCGCTCGTTTTCGCCAACACAAAACCCCTACAAAAGTGAATTGGGTATCTGGCGCTTTTTGTGCCATTCGTAAGAATGATTTTAATGAGATTGGCGGCTTTGATGAGTCATTCTTTTTTTATAATGAAGAAACCGATTTAAGCCTCCGTCTGCGGCAGCAAGGGAGGATTATTTTGTACGATCCTTCAATATACGTCGCTCATTTTTATAATGCTTCTTTGGAGCATAATTCTTGGAA
>CALMNI010000014.1 GCA_937868555.1 uncultured bacterium
GTAGGTATATGATTGCGCTTGATGGGTCAATCCATTCAACCCTACCGGCCGTAGCGTTTGCTGTGCAAGACGACTACGGAACGGCAATCGTTATCAGCAGGTGGGGATAGGAGGTAACAATGATTTCCATTAATCGAGATTATTTCTACACGGGGCGCTGGCTTTCTAATATCGGGCGTACCGAGGAAGAATGGAAAGCGGCGCAAATAGAAGCCGCTCGTAAAGAGCTAATACGAGACTATGCAGAAAAACAACGGCAAATGGCAGATTGGTGCGCTGTGGCATGGAAAAACGGGGCAAGGCAATGAACTGGTATCTCTATTACTTAGATCAGCTTGCTCGTGATCCTTCGTTGTGTGGCGAGTCTGCTTATAGCAGCCGGATTCTTAGCGATGTAATTGTTGTGGAGTGAGATATGTCAAACATGGGTTATTGTCGATTTGAGAATACATTACCCGATCTCAGGGATTGCTACGAGCACATCAATGATGATGATCTTAACGAGATTGAGGATGAATATCGGCTTATGCTAGTTGATCTTTGCTTAAAGATCACACGAGATTTTAAAGGTGATTCGCATGAAAAAGAAATGGCGCTACAAACCGATGGCAACGCCGGTTCCAGCTAAGCACAAGAAGCGCAAACCGATGGCGACTAAGGTTGGTCTGGTAAGAAGTATCACTAGGGGATGGCTTCGTTCGGCGTCGGCGGTATGCGGAGGTGAGCTATGAATGGGCATTTTGTGGACAGGGAGACGATGGCAACGGCTTCTATCATCGTCTTGGGGTTGTCCGGAGCGCTGCTGTTCGCTGCTGGCTTCGTGGTAGGAAAAATATTTTAGTTGGCGGAACGCTTGGTATTGAAATTCAAAAATTATATGTTTCTCTTTTAAGAGTATAGCCACTAAACAAAATCGCCCTACCGATGGCAGTCAGTAGGGCGACGGAGACAACAATGAACGCAAAAATCATACGCCTACCCGCGCCTCGGCGCAAGACTAGTGACAAAGAATCGGAAG
>CALMNI010000015.1 GCA_937868555.1 uncultured bacterium
TAATAATATGAAGATATTTTTTTTGGACATAATTTAAAATTATCTATTTTATGGGCTTTATACTATAATACACAGTATATCATATTCTAACCATATGGACTTTATATACATACTAAGCCCCCTAACAGCGGTAATTATCGCCCAAATTAGTAAATTTTTTATTAAAAAAAACCGGCTATCATTTAGCTGGAAAAATTTATTCGCCTATTCAGGCATGCCCTCGAGCCATGCAGCCGTCACTGTCTCGTTGGCAGCCATTATTGGGTTAGAGCAAGGCGTTGAATCAGCTATTTTCGCTATTTCGGCTCTCGTAGCCTTTTTAACGCTAAGAGATGCCATGGGAATCCGCCAATATATAGGAAAACAAGGAAAAATCATCAACGAACTAGTTGATGATTTAAACGAGGATCGTTATTTAGATGACCGTTATCCGCAACTAATTGAAAAAGTCGGACATTCGCCGGCTCAAATAATTGCCGGCTCGCTTCTTGGCTTAGCAGTGGCTCTTGTTTACTTTTTGCTAGCCTAATGTATTACATGTCCTGCTGATTTTGCTGAACCGAATTCACGCAACGGAAATTTTGGCAAACAGTACCAGCTCGACATGTTCCGCAAACTTGGCCGCACCCGTTAGTTCCACACTGGCGATTGGTGCAGGTTCCGCAATTATTGACCTGACAAATGGGGGTTCCTATAGCTTTACCTTGAATAAAGCCTGATTCAGTAATGGCACAAAATCTAAATGCATTGTCATTTGGCTTATACTGATAGTAAAAGGCAAAGCTATTATTGGGCAATGCAAGAGGATCATTAACGCCCGCATATTCTTTTTTTGATTCATCCCAGCACGTTGCCGGACTAAAACGATCATCGCCGCAAGAACCAAGTTGATTAACGGGATCAAGGGGCAAACCGCCTCCCAGAGCATTATTAAAGGTCGCTTGCCAGCTTGGCCAAGTTGAAATAGTGCGGTTGGTAAGATAGGTCCCCTGCGCCAATGCTGGGTAAGTACCCCGCAAAGTATTATAATTTTCCAACTGATCTTTAACGCTACGCAAATCAGCTAAGCGCCTAACATCGTGGATAATAGCTGATTTTTTATTGCGGCATGTTTCTCCTTGCGGGCAATCATTATCGAGCAAGCAGGACTTGTCAGTTGTCTTGCTGCACTGACCCGTTGATTGGCAATAGCCCCGGCACTCGCTA
>CALMNI010000016.1 GCA_937868555.1 uncultured bacterium
TTTATATTTTTTAAAATTTTTTTTAAGATCTGTAAAAATCTTTTTACTATTTACGAACTCAGGTACTGAGGTATTATTTTCGGGAATACCTAGTGTAGTGTAGGTTTCTTTTTTCTCCGGCCAGGACATTTCAAAGTGACAGCAGACCTTTGCTTCACTGAGGTTTACCGGAAATTTAGTAGAATTGTAATTCTGAATAAGAATTGCTTCTGTGAGAAAAAATAATGATGTTTGGTTGAGAAATCTGTCTTTAACCATTAAGATTTTGCGATGTTAAATTTTTAAAAATGCTGAATTCCATTTTATAACAAAAGACTCCTTCTGTCAAGGAGCCTGTGCACTAGGTAATGTGCGATAGTGATTTGATAATAGCGTCCAATTTTTTGAATAATGCCGTTGGAGTGGGTTTGGGATGGCGCTGTAGATTGCGGCGATAGACAGAGAGAGAAGAAAGAAATTTTTTCCCCTTAGCGGCTGTGAATGTTTCTGCCCATTCCCCAAAGCCAAGTTTTTTTATATAGATAGCATTAATAGTTTGTTCTACTTGTTTGGCGACCGGTATGGCAAAATAAGGTTTATTAAGATAGAGGGCTTCGAAAGCAAGACTTGAACCAGCGGTAGCAATAATCGCATTGCAGTTTTTTAGATCTGCTAAGAATGTTTGGGGGTTATGTTTTTTAATTCGTATATTTCCATCAACGCTATCTTCTCTATTGCAGTATACAATAAAACGTTTAGGTGCTAATTTTTTAAGTTCCGAAAAAATATCGAATTCAGCCGTTTGATAGACAAGCGTAGAATTGCCGGTTCTAGGTTTGAGGCGACGCACCGCTTCTCTAACGACAGGAGGGAACAAAAAGGTGTTGGGTTTCGTAATCGGTGTTTTAAAAAAGCTTGTTATTAAGTAATAACGGGCTCCCCATATCATCGATTGGATAACGAGCTTGGTTGTCCTAAATTCGTTTTGATATTTTTTGGGAACGGATAGAGCTGTATTGGTTAGTTGGTGCTGGTTGTTAAAGGAAATAAGAGGTAGGTCTTCAAAATGAGCCAAGACAGCCGAAAGCGGTTCAAAGTCAGTTATAACAAGATCTGGTTTAAATGCTCTAATACGACGTAGCAACGTTGGCCATTTCGTACTGCTCCGAAAAAGCATGAGAGCATTATCATATATGGTACGAGAATAAGAAACCCGGTTATTTTGGTAGTTAAGGCCTAGCCCGGGAATCTCAACAGTGGGGAAATCTTTTTTCATCACACCCAAGGCCTGCGCATAGGTGAGTACCAGGAGATTATGCCCTCTTTTTTTAAGATGGGCTAGAACCTCATGGCTGCGGGCGGAATGGCCGAAGCCTTGTCCTGAAACACCGTACATTATATTTGCCATACGCCTACTTCTTTTTCGCTGGCGCTCGGAATTGTTCGATAGTTCCGGCTAAGCGCTGAAGCTCATTTTGAATTTGTTCTAAGGTTAATGCTTGTTTGCGTTCGTAGGTTTCCGCTTCTTTTTCTTCCTCGACAATGTCGTCAACGTCTTTTTGAATTTCATCAACATCTTCTTGGATGTCATCAATGTCTTCTTGGATCTCATCAATATCTTCTTCAACTTCAGCTAAACTTTGCGTATTTTGATTGACAGTCATTTGGATAAAAATAGCAAGGTAGATTGCTTCGAGAGAGACAACCGTTGTTAGAATTAAAAGAAGGGTGTTCCAGTTAAAACCGATTAATCCTAAAATAAAAAAGACAAGAAAAAAAACGGTATGGGCGATAATGGAAGTCATTGATCCGATGCGGGCAATGACGAGGAAGGCGCCGCGTTCGAAAACTGCGGAGGCTTTTTTATTCTTTTTGTTTTTTCTTTGCGGCATACCTTCAGTATACCATAGATGTTAGACGAAGCGGCTGATTACGAATACAAGCGCCGCCCCGGCAACGGTGAGAAGAATAGTTTTGTATGAGCTATGCGAGCTGTGCGCTTCGGGCAATATATCAGTCGCGCCAATATATAAAAGAAAGCCCGCAAAGAACCCAAGATAGATGGTAAGAACGTGTGCTGAAACACTGAAAAACAGGGTCGAAATAGCACCAAGAACCGGGGCGATAGCATCAAGCAGCAAAAATAATTTCGATTTTTTATCGCTATTATTATGAGTTAGCATAAGGGCCACTGTATTCATCCCATCGGTAAAGTCATGCGAAATAACAGCAAGCGCAACGAGTATGCCAACGGCTTCGTTGATTTGAAAGGCTAATCCTATGCCGACACCATCAAGAAAACTATGGCCAGCTAGCGCGAGAGCGGAAAAAGAACCGACGTGTGGATGTTTGTGCGCCGCATATTCATCCTCATGGGCGTGGTGAATAAGCAATAGTTTTTCAAAAATATGGAAGAGCAAAAAACCCGCGACGAGGGCGATCATGATAGGAGTAGTTTCAAAATCATGTTCTTTTATGAGGGAAATGATTTCCGGAAAAATTTCAAAGCACACTACGCCGAGAAGCACCCCGGCTGTAAAGCCCATAATAAGATTAATCTTATTTTTGAAACGCACTACAAAAAGGCCGCCTAAATAGGTGGAAATAAAAGCAGCGATTGAGAGGAGAATTTGAGGCATAATATGCAACTAAGTTGCGTTTATCATACCACGGATATATTTTTTGTCAATAAAAAAAGGGCTTGCAGCAAGCCCTATGGAAATTATAACTGGGTGAGAATATGTGGTAAGTTTTCTAACGAATTAATAACGGTGT
>CALMNI010000017.1 GCA_937868555.1 uncultured bacterium
TTTGCGCTAAGCGAGTTAAATCGTTATCGCTATCAGAGGTAATGATAATAATGCGTGCTCCGCGGCGTTTAGCAATTGCATACGCGGCGATAGGTTCTTCAGTTGCCCCCGAGTAAGAGGAAACAATATAGAGGGTTTTTTTGTTTACATATGCCGGAACTTCGTATCCGGGTTCAATGAGCAAGGGTATTTTTAAACTGTGACGAAAAATTGATTGGATAATGTAACCGCCAAGGTTAGAGCCGCCCATTCCGTTGATAACGACAGTATCAATACCGGACAAAGAAAAAGTTCCCCGTTCCGTCGTAAAGTCATTCATAACCGAACGGATTTGATCGGGCAATCGCTTTAAGGAGTCAATCATGATCTGTGAAGATGGCTGTCGCTTTAAGGATAGAAACATAGTAAGAGTGATTATACCGCATGAAAAATGTATGCGCAAGATATAATGAGCAACGACTTTGCAGTTTAGTCAGAACAAAAAGTTATATCCCTTGATTCTTTTTTAATATATATTGCTTGATATTTTTGTGGCACAATCCATTTATCGATTGGACACTCCTGAGGCTTGGAGAAAAATATTTTTGTTATAAATCCCTTTTCGCATAAAATTCCAGCATCCGGACTTTTGTCTATGTCTCCCGAAAGGACGATGTTATTGCGGAAAATAATTTTTTTTACGGAAGCAGAATGGTTTTCGAAATTTTTTACTACAATAATACGTTGTTCTTTTTTAGGCAGTTGTTCAAGAACTTGAGCAAAAAGCTTCTGGTCGCCTGGTTTAATGATTATTATATTGCTACCATGCACCATCGAGTTATTACTCACGTATTCAATATCTTTATGGTTATTACCGAGTTGCTTCAATAGTTCTTCAATTGCCATTGGGTGTGCCGAAAAAAAGAGAATTTTATTTCCGGCGGCGTATATATTAGCAGCGAGAGTAATAGTATATAAAGAAGCTCCAGTTTTCTCTTTTCCTGAAATAAGCATTGGAAAATCTGAATATTTAAAATGCGCTATTTTATTATTGATAATAATATTCATATTAAAATAATTTTTGCTGCCTTTCTTTTTTCTCTTGAGGCGAAAATATTCGTACTGTACCGTATTGTCCGTCAAAACCGGGAGTAACAAACAATTCGCCTTCACGCACGCGGCGTATGCCTTCAACAATTTCTGCGGGCGCCGCCTTGGCGATCCGCTCTAATGGCATTTCAAGCAAAATATCTAATTCAGATCCTAATGATTGTACCATCGCGCGGTATTGCAGTTGTATTTTAGCTGATTGGCGATTTTTGATATCAAAAGCTTCACCAATGATTTTATCAAGTTCAACGGTCTGTCTAAATGGGACAGTATTTTCAGGTTTGAATCCTTCTGGTCTATCCGCTAAAGCTTCCACTCTATTTAAAACGCCGATGACAAGCGGTTTGCCGCAGCTCGGACAAAGGTTTTTATGTTTTTTGGATTGCTGGGGAGTGAAGCTGATATTGCAGGCTCTATGTCCATCGTAATGGTACATGCCTTCTTCAGGCCAAAATTCTATAGTATATAAAATCTTCTTAGTATTTTTAGTTTTAATGATCTCATATATTTCTAAGTACGAAGGTTCTTCGCTGAGATCAAAGACATTGGCTTCACGAGCCAGGTTGGGAAGCGAGTGGGCATCTGAACTTGATAATAATGTTAAATGATCAAGTTGTGACAGCCGCCAGTTCATTAGTGGGTCGCTGGAAAGACCTGTTTCGTAGGCGTAGATATGTTCAGTTTGTTCATGAAAGCATTCTTCAACAGTATCAAAGCCTGATTTGGAACCAAACATTGCAAACCACGGCGTCCAAATATGAGCTGGATAAATTAAAAAATTTGGATGAATGGATAAACATAATTCAACGAGTTTGGGGCAGCTCATCCCTAGAATTGGGCGTCCATCAGAACGAATATTGTAGTGCTTGTCTAAAAAATTGTTTAACTCTCTAGCGGCTTTTAGGTTTGGCGCAGTCACCATAATATGCACCCGTCTTGCTTTGCCACCGTCTTTGTAAATAAGAGAAAGTTCAGTTGATAAAATAAATTTTACTGTATTATCTTCAGCTTTCTTTAAACGATACAGGCCGCTGTCGCCAATTTCTTCAAGCTCTTTTTCGATAGAAGAAAACCAGGCCGGGTAGGTAAAATCGCCTGTGGCAACTATGCCAATACCTTTATCGCGGCAGGTTTTATCTATATTCGCTAGCGTTAATTGCGGACTGCAGGCGCGGGCGTATTTGGAGTGAATATGAAGGTCTAGTACGGTTTTCATATTTAGCAGTATACCAAGATTGTGATAATTTTTATATTTAAATACCCGCTCTGTAAGCGGGGTCGATAAGCGGGGAGAAAAGAGAGAATTA
>CALMNI010000018.1 GCA_937868555.1 uncultured bacterium
TTTTAATTTTATAATTTTTAAAAATTAATAATTAAAAAATTAAAAATTATTATTTACTTCTTACTTGAATCTTTAACAAAAGTAACTACTTTATCGCCTTCCTTAACTCCGCTCAATACTTCAACGAGACCATTATCGCCGGCCAAACCAATGCTTACGGGGTTTTCACGCGGGATTCCATTCTCTAATATGCGAACAAATTTAGCATTATCACGCTCGACGATGGCGCGCGAAGGCATTATCAAAATATTTTCTTTTTGAGCGGTGGTAATAACAGCATCAGCCGTCATGCCCGGCTTGACAGCGCTCGCTCCGGGATCAAAGCTAATTTTAACCTTATAATAGGTTACGCCCTGAATAACAGTTTGAGCCGGATCTATAAAATATACTTTTCCGCTAAAAGGGGCGGCATCTCCAAATGAATCTAAGGTTATTGTCACTGAGTCGCTTATTTTTACTTTATTAATATCTGTTTCTGCAATATCAACTTCAAGCTGGTAATTATTTTCAGTCAAAACTGAAAGAAAAGCTTTTTGCGGAGTTACCTGCTCGCCTATTTCATAATTAATTTTAGTAATTATGCCTTTAATGGGCGACTTGAGAATATTATTTTGAATTTGATTTCGTACTGACTCGACATTCGCGCTTGCCTGTCCAACCTGGGCGCGCACTACCGATAAGTTAGCAGCAGCGCTGTCGATGCGTGATTGGGCAGAAGCAAGCTGCTGATCGCGATTGACTAGAGCGGTTGCTGATGCATTACGGGCTGAGCGAACGGCATTGTCATAAGCGGCTTTAGCTTGATTAATGTTCTGCTCGGCGGAAAGCATATTAGTATCATATGACAAACGCGCATCATCAAGAGCTTGCTTGGCTGCTTGAAAAGCCGAAACGGAATTTGAGGTAGTGGTAATTTGAGTATTAATTGTTGCTTTATAAGCATCAAGCTGAGTCTGCGTAAAAGTCGAAGAAGTTATGCTTGCTTCAAGCACGCTAAATGTTGCATTAAGAGCTTGAAAAACATCATTAAGGGCGTTTTGCGCACCCGTATAAACCAAGGTTAAGGTGCCATCATTATGGGCAGCCTTATATGATGCCAATGATGCATTAGCAGCGCTGATAGTAGAACGAGCTTTTTGATAATTTGAACGTGCCAATGTTAAAGATCCGCTATCTTTAGCAGCCAATGTTGGCCGAGCGCCGTCATCAGTAAGAATGCGATTAACATCATCCAGTGCTGAGGCTGCGCTAGCCAGCTTATTTTCAACAGTCAGCGCTAAAGCATCGGATTTATTATCTATGCCGCGCTGATAGGTCGAACGCGTCGTTGCCAAGCTGGATTCAGCCGTCGTAATAGCTTGTTCTTGGGTAGTTACAGTAGTTGGTCCCCTATCTTCAAGATCACGCTGGGTTTTTTGGGCCTGTGCGATTACTTCTTTTAAGCTGGCAGACAACTTATCATATTCGCGCAGCGCTGATTCATAATTTGCTTGCGATTGAGAAACATTGGCCTGACTCACATTCAAACTTGCCATCGCTTCTTGCTGTTTAATAGCGAGGCTTGAAAAGTCAATCTGCCCGAGAACCTGCTCTGGCATAACCTGATCGCCGACCTTAACACTAAGTTGAGTAAGCTGTCCGGTATTTAAAAAATTCAGCTCTATTTCTTTAGCTGGTGTGATAGTTCCAGTTTCGTTGACTGTCTGTATTAAAGTACCTTTAGTTACGTCGGCAGTCGTATATTCAATAGTAGATTTTCGATGCGTTGCGCCATAAGCCACGCCTCCCCCTACAATAACAACGATTCCCGAGATAATAAGCCAATTACGTGTTTTTTTAGTCATAGACTCTAATTTTAGCAGCTTTTTGATAAAAAAGCAAGCTAAAAACCTAAATATTGAACCTCTTCTTCCAATTCTACACCATACTCTTTTCGCACTTTTTCTTTAGTTATTTTCATAATTTCGGCAACGTCAGCCGCTTTGGCATGGTCAGCATTTATAACAAAATTAGCATGCTTCTCACTAATGCGTGCTCCACCGCTCTGCAAGCCCATGAGACCTAATTTTTGAATAAGGTACCCGGCTCCAATCTTACCCCCGCGTACTTTTCCTTCTGCCGCTGCCATGGCCACAACCTCCGGATTAGTTTTTTCCAAGTCAGAAGCAATAAAATTTTTAAAAACACATCCCGCGCTCGGCTCTTTAGGCTGAGACATACGGCGATACTCCCGGTATTCATCCATGTTTTTTTGCATACTCGACTGGTCGCCAGGAACTAATTCAATTTCTGTTTCCCAAATAATTATATGCGGTTGTTCTTTAAACATACTATGCCTATAGGCAAAGCCGCATTCTTCCGTTTTCTTTTCCAAAAAAGAAAACGTATGGCTATCAAACACAATAACTCTCTTTACAACCGTATCGAAAGACCAACCATGCGCCCCCGCATTCCCCCGAATAGCTCCTCCCATTGAACCCGGAATTCCAATGGACCATTCAATTCCAGAAAGGCCGTAATCAAAAGCAGTCTCAGCAACAATTTTAACGCTCATACTAGCCCCTACCCGCAATCTATTCCCTTCTCTTTCCAAGGTATTATTATCAAGCTTTATAACCAAGCCTTTAATACCGGTATCATTGATCAAAATATTGCTGCCACCGCCAAGAATGGTTATTTCCTTAGTATGTTCATTCGCCCACGCAATCGCCTCGCTCAATTCTTCTTTAGTCCCTACGGCGACAAAAAACTCCGCCGGACCACCAATATGATACGTGCTCAAAGACGCTAAAGGAAAATTATTCTTGATTTTATTAGTGATGGACATACTATTAAAA
>CALMNI010000019.1 GCA_937868555.1 uncultured bacterium
AGATATAAACAGTAAAAAAATCTATTGATTCTATTGATTTTAATGTTATATCTTGCTAAGATAAGCAGTAAATTCTTAGCCTACGCATATATGGAACAAAACACTCTCATTAAAGACCTCGCCCGCCACACCGGACAAGCCGTTACTCTTAACGGCTGGGTACATAATTTTAGATCTTCCGGGAAGATTGCTTTTTGGCAAATTAGGGACGGCTCTGGTTTTTGCCAAGCAATTATTGCTGCCGATGTCGTCGGAGAAGCATTATGGGAGCAAGCGCAACTCGTAACGCAAGAAACTTCTGTTTGCTTGCAAGGAACAATTTCTAAACATCCGAAAAAAGAAGAATACGAACTGCAAGTTTCGAATTTCACTTTTTATCAAATTTCCGAAGAATATCCCATTGCCAATAAAGATCACGGTATCGATTTCCTCCTCGATAACCGTCATTTATGGCTGCGTTCGCCTAAGCAATGGGCGATACAACGCGTTCGCGATACTCTGATTCATGCCACGTATGATTTCATGCGCGCGAATAATGTAACTAAAATTGACTCGCCTATTATTACCGCCAACGCCGGCGAAAACACAACGGATCTTTTCAAAGTCAATTACTTTGATGATACAACCTATCTTTCGCAAACCGGCCAGCTCTATATTGAAGCTGCGATTTATGCTCACGGCCGAGTATTTGATTTTGGCCCGACCTTCCGCGCTGAGAAATCAAAAACTCGCCGGCACTTAACTGAGTTTTGGATGATGGATGCAGAATTAGCTTTTATTAATCTTGATCAAAATTTGGATTTTCAAGAAAGCTTAATCCGTTCAATGGTTCAAGCTGTTTTAGAGAAAAATAAAACTGAACTCGAAATACTGGAACGAGACATTATTCCGCTTCAGAATATTTCCAAACCTTTCTATCGCATTACGCACTCCGAAGCCGTCGCCCAGCTTAAAGGCATGGGTTCAGATATTGGCGAACGTAGCGACCTCGGCGCTGATGACGAAACAATGCTTACGAAAGCTTATGATAATCCTATTTTTATCACTCGCTACCCCGCCGAAGTAAAAGCATTCTATATGAAACGCGACCCCAAGGATGATAGCCGCGTCCTTGGCGCCGACTTGCTCGCTCCAGAAGGCTATGGAGAAATCATTGGCGGCTCGCAACGCGAAGAAGATTACGACCTGCTCAAAAAGCGCATTGATGAATTTGGCTTGAAAG
Organism: uncultured bacterium; assembly: GCA_937868555.1. Taxonomy (GTDB): domain Bacteria; phylum Patescibacteriota; class Patescibacteriia; order Patescibacteriales; family Patescibacteriaceae; genus Patescibacterium. The sequence continues at coordinate 1,223 of CALMNI010000019.1, forward strand.
TTGAAGACTACCAATGGTACCTTGATTTGCGCAAATACGGATCCGTTCCGCACGGCGGTTTTGGCTTTGGACTTGAACGCATTACCGCCTGGGTCTGCGGCCTGCAGCATATCCGCGAAGCCATTCCCTTCCCCCGCACCATCTACCGCATTACTCCGTAATTTAACTACATAAAAGAACAGCCCACGGGCTGTTCTTTTATTAACTACTTATTTTACTATCTTCAAGGTCTTATCACCGGAAAATTTACCCATTAGAATCTGTATATTAGCAGCTGGCACAGCAAATTCTTCGGCTAAAAAAGCGAATAAGGCCTCATTGCCCTTGCCATTTTCGGGCTTTTTTTCAATATCAATTTTAACTACCCCATCGGTCAAGATAGACTTAACCCGGGTTTGTTTTGCGCCGGCATGCACTTTGACTTTCAGTACCACTTCACCGGCTGCAGCTAGTTGTTCTTTGTAATTTTCGAGCATATTATTCCTCGCTCAATACTAGCGCATTAGGAACATTGCGTCCAGGACCTAAAACATATTCACCGCCATACATAAGAGCCGTCGATCCGCCGCCATCAAGATTAATGGCATATTGGCTGCCGAGAGCAATCATAATATCAGCTAAGTCGGGCACGGTTGCTTTTTGCGCTACCACTAAATACAATTTATTGTTTGCGTATCCAAGAGCATTGCGCAGGGTCTTAAAGGTGCGCTGAGCATTATCTACCTCCCAATCAATTAAATAATTCATGCCCTCTTCGACTAAACGCGGTTTGTTGCCAATGGCGGCCTGCAAGGGTGACCCTTTGCTTAATTCAAAATCGGCAACGCTTTTCATTTCTCGCGTGTCTTTGAAATAATAGAATTTATTGTTGGCATCAAAGGCCATAATTGGCCCGGTCGTCCAATATTTTAGTTGATCTTCATTAATAAAAACTTTTTTAAGGGAATCGTAAATCGGGAAAAAATAATAATTCTTTTTAGCGGCGCTCGTATCAAAATAGGTTCCGTTAATAGCTGCAAAGCCATTACCGCGCTCATTGAAAGCGGCCAGCGAAAGCGCCGGGCATTGCGACAAGCATTTGTCTACTGTCGCCCCTAGCGTTTGTATACGAAGCTTGGGGTTTGTTATATCTACAGTTATGACATCGACAATGAATGTTCCAGTGGCGGTGGTGACGCTTTTGCGCTCATACTGGTTATAGGAACTAACCGCACTAGGAACAGCCCGGCGAATTTGCGCCAAGTCATTAAGCGTAATTCCCAGGCCCAATTGTCTCATGAGCGCAAAGGCATCGGCTGGACGACCGAGATAATATTTACGAAAATCAACCGGGTTAACATACCACGCCTCGCCATTCTTTTCAGTTTGGATAATAATACGCCCAGCTAAACGCTGTGCCAAGGGACTGGCGACCAGCGTTTCTTCATTGCTGGCCGGAATATTAAAAAAATCTGCTTCCGAAATCCCTAGTCCGAGCTGACGCATGATTTTGAAAGCATCGTCTGGACGGCCCAAATAATATCTTTTTACATCAGTAGGATTGACGTACCAGCCTTCGCCGTTTTGTTCAACGCTCAAAAGAATGCGTCCCGATAAGCGGCCAGCGGTCGTAGCGGCATGTGCCGGGGATACAAAACTCATCATGATAGCCGCAAAGGCAATGCTACTCAATAATCGAAGTGGCATTTTTTTAAATTTGAAATTTAACATTGTAAATTAATTTTGTCGGGATGCCGAGAATTGAACTCGGTCTACACGCACCCGAAGCGTGTGTACTACCGGTATACTACATCCCGAAATTCAAGCTTTTATTAAAAAATAAAAACTTGAAATACTGTTTACTCTTTTCCTGAAAAAACCATATTCAGGAGATAGGTAAAAATCGACAAAATAATGCTAAAGAGCATAGCTATCCAAAAACCGCTGACAGAGAAGCCTTGGATAACGGATGAAGCCAGCAAAATCAATAAAGCATTGATGACAAAAGTAAACAAACCGAGCGTAAGAATATTAATAGGCAGTGTCAAAATAACTAGAATCGGTTTTATTATGACGTTAATAAGGCCAAGGAATAAGGCCACCCACAATGCTGCCCAAAAACCGGCTAGAGCAACTCCGGGCAAAAGATAGCTAGCCAAGATTACCGCTACCGTTGAAATAAGCCATTTAAGAATAATAGACATATGTGTAAGATAAACTATTGTTGTTTCGACAACAGCTCATCATTTTTAAGAATAGTTTTAATAACAAAATAGAGAAAAACCATGACAATAACAAAAGTGAGGCCGGCGCTTAAAATGGAGCCTATATCGAACGTTACGCCATGAACATTAAAAACTAAATTTCCAAAAGCCGCCGGTACAACCAGCTTTATTAAGGGCGTAAAGATTCCCTTAACGATTGCGTCAACAAGATCTTTTGATGCTTGCGCAGTAATGACGCCGATGGCTAAGCCGATAACGGAGTATTGCTTTAAAAAGGCCATAAGGCCCTTAAGAAAACCGGGTTTTTTTGTAATGACTTCTACATTCATACGCACATCCTAGCATAACAAAACGCCTTATTCAAGGCGTTTGCAATTGTCTCTTATTCTAAAGCTCCATCCAATAAACGATTGATGCGGTCGCGCGCTTGTATTAAATACTTGCGCATGCCCTCTCGGTTAGAGGCATTTTTTTCTTCGCTTTCCGGGATCTCATCCCAGTAGTAATTAAT
>CALMNI010000020.1 GCA_937868555.1 uncultured bacterium
TAAATATTAGTATATAATTCAGGATCATTTGACGGGGCGCAACTTGACCGACCACAATCACGGTCAGTGGAGCAAATAAATGCCGGATTATCGACGCAGCGGCTTATGCGGGCAACTTTTGCGGCATTTACATACACAGTTCGACCGTCTCGAACCGCTTCATATCCATCAACAATTAAAGATTGGGGCGCTCCCTTAACTTTTATATTGACTGCATACCATGCCAGCGGAGAATAGTGTTCCGGATTAGGAACAACGCGCAAGGCAATTGCATCGCGGCCTATCGGCTGATTATTAGTTGGCGGAACAACAGGATCTCCCCCCGGAGCAGCTTGAGCTATACCGGCGGATATAAAGGCAAAACAAAGACTGGCGATAATTTTTACAAACATAGGTTATCTCTATTATACAACGTCAAGGCAAAAAAATGAACTAGTGCTGGCAATATTCGCACCAATGAGTTCCTCGACCGGCCACTCTAGTTTTTCGAAGCGGACGACCGCATTTTTTGCATGCTTTGCCGCCCCGTCCATACACTTTTAAAAAAGGGACGAAATTTCCCCGCAATCCCGCAGGATCCAAAAAATTTTTAAACGTTGTTCCCCGCTCTTCTATTGCTAGACGCAAAATAGACCGAATAGCCTCGTATATGCGCTTAATTTCTTTGTCATCCAGAGATTCCGTTCGTCTCGAAGGACGCACGCCTGCTCGAAACAAAACTTCATCAACGTAAATATTACCCAATCCAGCAACGTGCTTTTGATCAAGCAACGCCGCTTTAATGGGAGCACGACCTCGTCGTGCAATAATTTTCCTAAAATAGGCCAAGGTAAAATCTTTGCTCAAAGGCTCGATTCCCACTTTGCTAGCTAGAAGAATAAAATCATCGGCTGTCAGAAGTTTTACCCAGCCAAACTTCCGCAAATCATTAAAATACAACTCTCCACCTTTCTTAAACGAAAAAATTAGACGCGTATACGCATTTGGAACCTGAACACCCGTTGAAACAATAGGATGTCCCCCGGCAATAATATGCTTTTCGGAAGTATAAATAAGTTGCCCCGTCATTTTCAGGTGAATGACAATAACCTGCCTGCCTAAGTCAATAACCACCATTTTAGCCCGGCGGTATATCTTTTTAATTTTTTTACCGATAACGCTCTTTTTAAACAGAGCAGCAGGCGTGTGTAAAATCTTGCTATTATCAACTAATATAAAAGAGGCTATTTCTTTACCCCGCAATGCCTTGTCTAAATCAGAAGCGATTGTTTCAACTTCGGGTAATTCGGGCATACGCTTCCGACTTTGATAATAAACCGGCCTGCGCGTCATGATTCTTAACAACAGCAGCTGCATTAATCGCCCCTAATTTCATCGCCGCTTGGATATCGCCCTTGCATATCTCTAGCCCCGCAATGAATGAAGACCCGAAAGCATCGCCAACTCCGGTTGTATTAAAAGGTTTGGAAACGAGGAGCGACTTTTGAGTACATATGGAACGGCCATCAAAAGACCGAGCTCCTTTAGCCCCTTCTGTGATCACAACAATACGAGGTCCCAAGCTATGCAGCTGTTTAAGTAAAAGCTGCGTAGGCACCGTATTCTTCTTGCCAAAAAAAGCGACGGACAATAGTAATGCCTCAGCGCGATTACACAACAATACTTCTGTTTTTTTCAAAAAAGGCAATAGAGCTTTCCCGGCAGAAAGCTGCTCCCTCCCGGGATTCCATGCGATATGGCAATTGCTTGAAAAAACGGTGCTTAAGGTTGATTTCCAGGAGTCTGATAACGAAGTTAGATAGAGCCAATGGGCCTGTTCTAATTTTTTTTTCTCACGCGCGTCAATTTTCAAGGAAGCATTGGCACCCCGATAGGTAAATACAATATGTTCGCGGTCGGGTCCTATTAATACAAAAGAAACACCACTCTGCTCTCCTTTCTTCTTATCAATCAAGCGAAGATCAACTTTGTTATTTTTTAAATTTTTTAATATACGTTCAGCACGATCGTCCTCCCCAACCGCACCAACCAAGGCAGTACGAAAACCAAGGCGGCTAAAAGCCACGGCAGCGTTAGCGGCTCCTCCGCCAAACGCACTCGATGTTTCGCGAACACCTACCTTCGTACCGTATTCAAAGGCCAGCAGTTTTTTACCACCTTCACGCATGAGCCGATAATCATCGACTTCAAAAAACAAATCAGCCGTCGCACCTCCAATAGTTATAACATCAAATTTTCTCATAATGGGTTTAATTCATCGAGAGTAACGATCACAGAAAATGTCTTATCGCCCCTCTGTACTTTAAGGCCCAAGCGCTTTCCAGGAGCGTATTGATTTATATAGGAAACCAAGGGTTGCCGTTCATCAACTGGGCGCCCATCAACTTCATAAATAATATCCCCCTCTTTAATGCCGGCGAGTGCTGCCGGAGAACCTATCGCTACTGCTAACTCCTCTGGTCCATTGCCCATAACATACGCACCGGAAGTACGCGGCAATTTCTTTTGTTCCGCGATATCAGGCGTAATAATAACGTAGCGAACTCCCAGACGGGCACGAACAATACGGCCCAAATTTCGAGCGCTTTCTATGACCGGACGGGCTTCATTAATAGGAATGGCGAAACCTATACTCTCTCCGCCTTCATCCTTAGCCACGTTAATTCCCACAACATTCCCATTTAAATCAATCAAGGGACCGCCTGAGTTGCCGACATTTATTTGGGCGTCAGTTTGAATAATATTTTGCAATTGCTCATCCTCGCCATTACTATCGCTTGCCTGCAAACTGCGACCCAAACCCGAAACAATTCCCTTGGTAGCACTATTGCTATAACGTCCCAAGGCGTTGCCAATGGCTATAACACTGCTCCCTGTGACTAATTTATTACTATCCCCCATTTGTAAAAATGGCAGTTTGGCATCATAAATTTTTAACACTGCCAAGTCGTTCATTGGATCAGTGCCTATCAATTGAGCGTAATACTGCTTCCCGGAATATAATGTCACTCTATATTCACCCTCATTTCCCTTAGCAATAGAAACAACGTGTCGATTAGTTAAAATAAGGCCATCCGCGGAAATCAGAAAGCCGCTCGCATTACGCCGGCTGACTTCAAGATTTTGAATAGTCCCCTTACCATCCGGTGTAGCAACAGGCTTTTGTGTTTCGGAAACAGTAACACTAACAACAGCCGGGTTGGCTCGCTGTATGGCTCTGATGGTCGCCTCTTGGTCATCCAAGCGTAAGGCATCAGCCACTACGCTAGAATGCGGTAGAAAATTAAAATAAGCAATGCCCGCAGCGACAGCAAGACAAACGGCAAAAAGCCAAATTGCTGCTGATGTAATAGTATGTTTCATATATCCTTAGTATAGCAAACTAATTAATCTTTGAAACGATGCCACGGTCAGCATCGACCTCGACCATATCTCCATCTTTAAAAGCTCGGGTAGCGAACTTCGTACCAACGATACAGGGTATGCTTAGCTCCCGGGCAACAATAGCGGCATGCGCCGTCAATCCTCCTTCGTCAGTAACAATTGCTGCCGCCTTCTTCATCGCCGCCATCAATTGAGGGGTCGTCATGGTTGAAACAAGGATCTCGCCTTCCTGCATAGCATATTGATCCTCTTGGGTGATAACTAAACGGGTTCGGCCTCTTACTATACCCTTGGAAGCAACGGTCCCTGTTAGGGATTGCGAGTTTGTTTCCGGAATCTCTTCCTCAAAATCAGATATGTATCGTTCACGAGCATCTTCACCGCTTATTAGCTGTAATTCATCATCAACTACCTCAATAATATAACATTGCTTACGCCTTTCTAGCTCTTTAGCATCAAGGCGCTTCCCAGTATTAATATAATCAAAAAAACTTGCCGGATCATACCACTGCAATTCTTCAAACATATCTTCCTTAACAATATATGTTAAGTGGCTTAGAAATTCAGTAAAAAGATAAGACGAGACCCGCTCTCCCAGCTCATATAAAAGAGTGAACCATGAAAGAATTTCTATAAGCTCCCTTTCCCGACTGGAAAGCGGCAACGAATGGATAAGCGATTCGCGCTTTTTAATTAAATCGATAGAAGAATGATGAAGCTCTTCTAACTCGCCGTTCATCGACTTTGGAACTGAAAGAATTGAGATACTTGTATCAAGATCCTTCTCAGCAACATGTTCCGCTAATAAGGCTTTTAATTCAGCGGTGATAGCCGGTTCTCCCCAGTAGCTGTATGTAATTGCGCCGCGCGCATGCGCATGGTGGAAAACAAAAAAATCAGCGTATTTTTTGAATTCCTCTGCGCTCATTGTCATGCCATGAAAACCTTTTGCCCAGGCATATCCCTCTTCCATAAATTGATATATCTGCCCGCCCATTCTGTCGGCAGACGAACCGCTAAATTCAGAAAGGATAATTGACTGCTGAAACTTATAATCAATAGGGTCATAATATAATGAAGTAATGCGACCAAAACCAACAATGGGACTTTTAATAGCCGCTTTCCCAATTTCTTTGACGCTGTCCTTATAGGCCAAAACGCGAAAACTGCGATCAAGCAAAGTATTCTCGCGCGTAAGCTGTTTCACCCATTGGATTCTTCTCATATTAAACCAGTATTTTTATAACCCTTCCTCCGTCAGCATCGACTTCGACCATATCGCCCGTATGCAGAAACTGAGTGGCATTTTTTGTTCCGACAATACAGGGAATGTCAAACTCGCGCGCCAAAATTGCCGCATGGCACAAGATGCCGCCCTCATCGGTAACAATGGCAGCCGCTTTTTTGATGGCACTATTATATTGCGGGCGCGTCATGGTAGTAACCAGTATTTCTCCGGGTTGCACCATTTCCAAATCAGCTAAATCAATAATTACCCGCACTGAGCCGCGAATTTTCCTATGATTAACTCCCAGTCCCCTAACTCCCCCCTCTCCCAATGAACCTTCGTAATCTTTCTGAATTGCTTCATGAAGTTTTTTTGCCTCATTAAAAGGCAATATCATCATGCCTCCATCTAAGAATAACAGCGAAGGCAGAGGATGTTTTGTGTGGGCTGTTGGCGAACTCGATGCGGCTTCTTGGTAGTGGTAATCAGCTAAATTCAGCTTCCGCACATATGCCTCGACTTCCGGAATTACCATTTCGTTATACGCGTAGGCTTCGCTCAAGCAATCAATAGTATTTTTATGCTCAGTGGATTTTAACTTGGCAATATAATCCCCTGGCCAATAGCAGGCTTGATGATAGGCAAAAAATTCTGAATACAAATGAACAAATGCATCCCATTCGCGCAGCACCTCCTCGCGAGAAGGATGAAGGGTCAGAAAAGATCTCACCTCATCAGTCAACGATTTCAGTTTCATGGCGACTGCACTGACATATTCAGGACGTAAACAAAATTCCTCAGCTAATATTTTTGAGAATTCAAAATTTTCTTTTCCTGATCTATATAAAACTATATTTCCATCTTCGCGCTCATACCAAAATGTAAGAGAAAAAGGATTAATATTAAAAATGGCTTGTATATCATGCTGATAGCAATGGCCGAAAATAGAACACGCCAAAAATGAAATGTCCCGCACCGTATATTCCGCATGCTCATGCGGCCGCAAACGCGAAAGCACTTTTTCATGTAGTATCACAGGCGTCATATGTTTAAGAACTAGACCTAGCAGCAATCTCCCTTAGTTGATCAACGCTTAAAGGATATTCTTTCTCCCGGAAACGAAGAGAAATACTCTTTCCCTTTGCATCAATATTTGTTGTTACCGTAAAATATTCGTTAAATTTTGTTCCGCCCCCAATATCACGTATTGAATCAAAGCCAATCGCCTCCTTTAGGAACGAAGCAAGATTAAAATCATGTGTTCCGTTTAATAACTGAATTTTATGATCAGCATCTTTTTTAGAGGGCATATAGAGTTTCGCATGTTCCAAAATAAGCTTGGCAATATCAGCCGCTGTTTCCCAAGGCGAATACGTCTGCGGATCAGGTCGTTGATCTTTGAATGATAAATAATAATCGGTTTGTTTTTCTGTTGCCTCCGCAGTCAAACGTTCCTGTTCGCTTTTTTCTAACGAATCATAGGCATCGCCAAACACTTCACGTTTTATGCGCATGATATCATGTAAAAATTGTCCCTCGTGATCATAATGGAACGATAACTCGTCGCGAAGGCGCAAGGTCCCCTTTTTTTCAGTTTTAGCGGCTTCCTTAACAAGCTCAACGGTATCTATTGTCCGGGCGGTATCGCTAGAATAATTTTTTATCATATCAAAATTCGGAAAGCTCTTCCCCACTTCCCGACTGGCTATTATTCCACCCTCCGTTAACCCAGTTTCAGCGCTTACCGGCGAATAGGCTTTTTCACCATGGCGAATGTATACATCCTCGACAGTTAGGCGGGGCTGCTCGGGACGCTTATACACTATTTGTTCTTTTATCATATATCTAATAGTACTTAATTTTTCTTATTATGGCCATATACAAAATCATTTTACTATATTTGACACCATTTTTTATCCATGGTATAATATAATGGTAATGCTCATATGAAGTCTTGAAGTCGTCGATTCAATTAAACATATATCACTTTACGCTTTTATTCACTCTGCTACTCTCATGCAAGGTACAATCAAAAAATTGACCGATAAGGGTTTCGGATTCATCTCTTCTGAAGGACAAGAAAAGGATTTATTCTTCCACAGCAACAGCTTGGTTGGTGTCCAATTCAATGATCTTCGCGAAGGTGACGCTGTTACCTATGAAGTTGAACAGTCCGAGAAGGGCCCGAACGCTGTCAACGTTCAGCGCGTTGCTTAAGACCTCAACATTTAAAAACCCGCCGCTTCAAGCGGCGGGTTTTTATTTAGTCTGCTATAAAATAATACGACTAAGCAAATACGACAGCGTTGATTCCGCTCCCTCGTTTAAATTCACTTCCTTTTCCCGCAAACCGTCGTAACAGCCTCCTGAAGATTGGTCATACATAATGCGCCCGGACACATTGCCTCCTAAAAACCAATCAAAAGCCTTGAAGGCATATTTCTGATATTGATGTTCATTCGTAAGCTCATACATAGTTTTGCAGACTGCAACCATTGCCGCCGTATCTTCGGGCTGCTGATCAAAGCGGTGCCTATATCCGCCTCTTTTAAACCACCCATCCTGCCCTATAGGAACATACAGGCCATGCTCAAAAGTATTATCTATTAAAAAATCCAAAGTTTTTTTGCCAACAGCAAAGTAGTCTTTGTTACCGGTAATTTTATAGCCAATAAGCAAAGCCTCTGGAATAATACCATTCGAATAGGCTAGAATGGGCTCAAACCAATCCCATTCTTTAGTTGAATGCTCCTCATAGGACAATATGAGCGCATCGCAAGCGGCCCGTAACTTTCCAAGATATACAAGATTTTTTTCTTGTTCAAGAAAAACTGCCAAACTTTTGATATACGAAGCGATGGCTCGAGGAGAAGAAAGCGATTCAACATGCGCAAGACTCTGTTCATAAAGCTGTCGAGCCTTGCGGCGCATTTCTTCCGGCAAAGAAACCGTAGTTGCCGCAACCGCCAAGGCATGAACCGCGCGAGCATTGGCCTCTTGTAAATTTTCCGTATTATTTTGTTCGTCGCTTAATATTTTTTCTTGGGTAACATAATTTTCAAAACTGCCGTCTGTATTTTGTACAAATTCCATAAAATCCAAATAAACGCGAGCCAGCTTCAATGATGTTGGCGACTTGGTCTGATCATAATACATTGCCGTAAAACGCAAAGCGCGCGCATTATCATCAAGAGTGTAGCCGGATTGTTTATCAGGTTCAGTCAAATGAGTGAATTGAATAATTCCAAAATCATCAGTCAGTCGTTTAAGATGGCGAAGACTAACGCGTGGAATGCGTTTTTCATTTTCCTTGAGCCCAGGAACTTTTTTGGCAAAAGCACGAATATATGCAATGGCGACATTACCCCAAGTCATGTTACGAGTTTTAAAATAGGCATACTTGCCCATCTGCTGGCGCAGAGCAGCGTTATCAAGCAAGCGCAATAAGGCGTCACTAATTTCTTGAGAGTTTTTAAATCCAACCAAAATACCAGCCTCAGAACCTACATCTTCCTTGGCTTGAGCAAAAGAAGTTGCTACCACCGGCCGCCCCGTTCCTAAGGCATACGTGAGCGTACCGGAAACCGCCTGATCAGGATTGAGCGGGGTTGAAATATAAATATCACTGGCCTGAAGAAACGTCAGTAATTTACTTGTTTTTAAATATGAATCTACAAACTTCACTATGGATTCAAGCCCCAAAGCGGCAATACGCTTTTTTAAGTATTCTCTATAGGCCTCACCTTCCCGCTTGCGTATATCAGGATGAGTAGCGCCAATGACAAGATATTGAATATGAGGATGACGTTTCACAACTGCGGGCAAAGCTTCGATAACATACTCGATTCCTTTATCAGGACCAAGTAAACCAAAGGTTGAAAGAATAACTCTATCAAGGGGCAATTGTAGTATTTTTTTTGCCGGAGCACTCGACTTATACAAAGCGGGATGTATGCCATGAGGAATGATTGTTATTGCATCCGTTTCAATTTTATACACCTGCTCTAATATCAGCTTAGATGCTTCGGTCATTACAATAATAATTTCTGCCCGCTTCGCTAGCGATGCAACAATGCGAAGCATCTGTTCTGAAGGCTGAGGCAAAACTGTGTGAAAAGTTATGGCCAAAGGCTTGGTTAAAGCAGCAGTAAATTCCAATATATACTCCCCCATGTCTCCACCAAATATACCAAACTCATGCTGGATACTAACTAATTTCACATGCGCCGCTTTATTTAGCCTTAAAGCTATTTTCGAATAAGCGTTTTTATCATGTTTAGGAAAAGCTGCTATAACACTTTTGGGGTACTTATTGATAACTGTTTCATCGTCATTGACTGCAACAATCCTCGACTCAATGCCTGGAGCAAAGAGCTGATTAAAGGTCGTTGATAAATCGCGTGTGAATGTGGCCAGCCCGCACTGCTGGGGCGGGAAAGTAGACAAAGACACAATCCACGCTTTGTTGGGTTGTTTGGATATCATGTTTATAATGAAACGAACAAACACTGCGAAGTGTTACAGTAAAGGCGGATTTGCCTTTAATTCGGCTATTAATTCTTGCAGTTCTAAAGACTTGCAAGCGATGCGCGTATCAGCTGCTCCGTAATAAATGTATAAGCGACTATCTTCAATTATTGCACCCGTTGGAAACACAACATTGTCAACGTTACCTCTTTTTTCCCACTCCGCCATCGGTGAAAAAAGTGGATACGGCAAACGGCCAATAATTTTTTTAGGATTTTCAAGATCCAAAAGGGCGGCACCGGCCGAATAAATAATAGTACTTTCTGTGCGCTGCACACCATGATAAATTAGAAGCCAGCCCTCAGAGGTTTCTATAGGCGGGCACCCGCCGCCAATATATCTATTCTCAAACGCATAAGCCGGGTTTAAAAGCTCGGCGTCGCTAAATGCATCGAAATACGCTGCCCAATATTCCATTCCTAAATCTTCAAAAGATTTAAAAAATGCCACCTGTATGCTCGGCATGATTCTATGGATCAATACAAATTGGCCGTTTATTTTTTTTGGAAATATAAAAGCGTCCTTATCCCATACAGCAACATCAGAACCATTATAACGCATAACTTGCTGCGCATATTCAAAATAACGCGAGGGCGGACGAAGACTTTTTTCAATACGAAGCAGCGCATCATGATAGGACAAATCCGGCGATATAGGGCCATGTTTCTTAAAAGTAACAAGATCCGTACTCGTCGCATAAGCGACGCGGGCATTATTTCCGTCGTAGGCGGTATAAAACAAATAATATACGCCATCAACATACGTAATACGGGGGTCTTCTACTCCCTGTTTTTCATATTCATATTCAGGAAAAAGCACGGGAGTATCAAGCCGCAAAATTACCTTGTTTTCTTGTAACTGACAATAGCCAATACAAGAAGAATTGCCAGCTTTGACAGCCCTATAAAACATGTGGACGATGCCATTCGCCCTTATGCATGCTGGATTAAAAACTCCATAGCTTTCAAAATCAAGCGTTGTTGGTTCAAGAATTATTCCTTCGTCTTTGATTGTAATCATATAATCGTATGGCGCTTAGTGTAGCATTTTGACGCTAATCTGGATACTTGCCAAAAATAAGAAAAAGCACGGGTGCAAAACAAAACCGGCGTATGCCGGTTTTGTGTTCAAAATTATTATTACTTAGTTGTTGTTTTGGACATAGACGGATTCATCATCCCTCCATGCTTTTCTCCCAATCCCATATGCCCGGGCTTGTGCGCTCCCCCCTTCTCCATTCCCATCATCATAAAACCAGCCGGGATCTTATTGTCGCTTGCCCATTTTTTCAATGAATCCATTTCTGTTTTCATTGCAGTCATACGTTCTTCCGGCGTCATGGTAGCTTTCTTTTGACTATCATGCTTGGCCTTAAGCTCAGTCATTTTAGCAGTAATTAAATCAGCCTGAGCTTGCGTTAACTTTCCATTTTTTACAGCTGTAGCCAGGCGATCTTTCATGCCTTGCTCGCGCTTAGCCTCCATTGAGGCTCGCTGTTCGAGCATAACTTGATCAACAACCTTTTGCACGTCAGATGAGTTAAGATTAAATTTCGAAGCAATGGTTGTAACAAGCGTGTCCATTGGCTTTGAGGAGTTAGAAGCAGCGCTCGCAAAACTTACTCCCGCCCCTAGAAGCACTAGAGTTAATACTGGTAAAATGCCATACGAAATAACTTTCTTATTCATATTTATACGTATTTAATTATAAGCTTTGAGGAAGGTGGATCCGCTTTCCTTGTATCTTCTAATACACCTTCCGCCCTTCTTTATTACATCTTAAGCGGGGCGCTTTAAATATAGGAATAAATACGATATACTAACAACATATGAACGCCGAAATGAAATCACTTACCCCCGAAAATAATTCGGAAAAGAAATCATTGAATTTGCAAGAAACTATTGATTTTCTTGCAAATAAAGGGATACAACCCTTGGCTGTTTTTAAACCCGGCGAACCGATTTTATATGTTCTTGAAGAAATGGTACGCGCTGATGACGGTCCTTTTAAATGGCTGCCAGCGGCCGATCGTCCTAATGTTGTCCGTATGGACAGTCCAGAAGGTCTCAATCTTGATAAACCGCTTAATACCGAAGATCCAAATAGGATTGTCTACGTCCTCAAAAATAAATTCGGCAAAGCTGATTTTTATTCTATCGATAGAGAAACTGGTATTCCAAAATTTGTCGCAACTGAAAGCAAGCTAAAAGCCTACCAGGTCAGAAAAGAATTGCTGTACTCGCCTAACGATGAGCTATTCCCCAAGGCAGAGTAAGCTATTATCTTAAATCCTTCTTACTGTCCCCGTATTCGCATCTACTTCCAGCATATCGCCTTCTTTGAAGATTTTAGTGGCAATTTGCGTTCCAACAATACAAGGTTTTTTAAATTCGCGGGCTGTAATGGCTGCGTGCGATAAAATTCCTCCCGCTTCGGTAACTATTGCCGAGGCTTTTTCAATAAGCGGCATAAATTCCGGCCGCGTCATGCCGGTAACTAAAATATCTCCTTCATTAAATTCTGTAATTGCATGAGGGTCGGGAACAATGCGCGCTATGCCTTGAACTTTTCCTCCATAGGCGCAAATCCCTTGAAGTTGTGAGATATCTTTTCCATTCTCCGCAACAAGCAAAGATTCTAATTGATCTACCTCCTCGCCAAGAAGCACTATTGTGTTATCATTTTCAAAATATAATGCACTCGCTTCAAAACGCGGTGCGAGAATGCCATCGCCCGGTAAGCTGCCCTTTTGCAGATAGGTTTCAAATTCTTCTAGCGTCAAACATGTTAAGAGATTACTATCACGATTTTCTTTCAAGGCGACAGCTTTCATTATATTTCTAAAAAATTCTTCGCTCTGGCTATATATTTTTTCAGAATATAAGCGCGCTGCGGTAAAATCAGGTAATAATTTTTCTAAATGCTCAGGCGGTAAAAAATCTATAGTTTTTTTCACAAAGACATGATAAGCCAAATGACGCTCAAAAACCGGATAAAATTCTTGATACTGTTCCCAGCTAGGTATACTTAATTGCAGATTGTTCAATAAGGGCTCCAATATATCAGTGTTCTTTTGCAGTTCCAAACACATTTCTTGAGCATAGGAATAATCCCTTATTGATTTATCAGCTAAATATTTTCCTAAACTTCTAAATTCTTCATTCGCTATGTAAAAAGAAACCGTTCCTTTGCGATGGATAAATAAGGTGTGGTTAAAACTAACACCGAGGATTCTTTGCAAAACAGCATGATACTGCGATCCCCAATATGAACAGGAAATAAAAGTATAGGAACCCGCCCAGCGCTGTAACCAGCCAATTTTTGCGATATATTCAAGGGTCGGCATACAGAATATAATAGACTATATATACAAATTTAATTTTCTGAAATCATTTTTAATTGTTCAAGCGCTTTAGGCCACGTCTCATTAAACATATCCTTATATTCAGCTGGCACGACCAGCTCTATAGACACTTCGGTGCCACCATTAACCTCTCTGAAGGCATAGTTCTCGAGTACTTCCTCGCCTGCCTGCGTCGGCCATATTGTTTCCTGGCCCTTTATTACTAAACCAAGATGCTGAATAGAAATATAGTCATACGGTCTATTCTCTCGTATGCGACTAATCATCCCCGATACGCTGCCGTCTTTCTCGGGTCCAAGAAAACGCATAGTGCTTCCCTCTTTCCAATTGCCTTCAAAATAAGAACCGCTCGGATTAAAAACCGAAGTCCACTTTCGGTATGTTTCATCAGCAAGCATGGTTTCCCATACTTTTTGCCTGGGAGCATTAATTATAATAGAGAAATGCATTTTTTCCATATAATCATTCTAATAATTTAGACTTTTACCATAGCAAAAAACATAAACCTTGGCCAACTTTCGCTACATAGCGCTAGGCTTGTCTTTTAAACTCAGAGGAGTACTATTACCGTTATATTAGTGCGCCTTTATTCACTAACAATACATGTATGGATCCTCGAAGGATAAATAAAATATTAATTGTCATCATCATCTTATTGCTTGTTGGCGGGGCTTACTATATGTTTAAAAGCAAGCAAAATTTATCAACTGATTCAATTGCCGAAATACCGGAATCTCAACCGGCCGTCATCACTGATACTGCGACTCCAAGCGAAGAAATTAAAGATGCCAATGCTATCAATTCACCCGAGGCAGGCAAAACAACTTACGCTAACACTAAGTATGCTTTTGAGTTTACCTACCCCAGCGACTGGCAGCTAGCGAACTGCCCTAGCTGCAGTGAAGCCGATACTCAAGCAAGCTCTATCGCCTTTAATAGCCCCGGCGGCGGGTATGCAGTTTTCGCCGTTGAGGTTGTAACCACTGCCAAGTGCAGCGGCCTTAAAGCATGCGCTGAAGCTAACCGAAAAGTTTTTTCTAATGATCAAACAACAACCGGCTTAATCGCCTATGACCATAACGGAGAAAATGGCCTCTCTGAAACTATTAATAGGCCTCAATCCGGAGACTGGAAATATATTGTCTACTACTTCATGAGAGATAAAAATCTATATACGGTTTCATTACATACTAAGAGCGAAGATGAAACGCAAACCTTGTCAGCACTGACCAGTATTTTATCAACCTTTAAAATAACAGCCGTTGATTCTTCTGTTTTAAAAACCTATTCCGACACAAAAGAAAAATTTAGCATCGGCCACCCAGCTGATGGAAATATTGCCGCCGGCGGTCCAAAGCCCGGTATTCGCTTTGACAACTTCCCTGCCAATAGGCCGGATAACTATACGATGAAGGCCGGGGATTATTATATAGAAGTAAACATTGAGGATTCGGCTATGGATTGCAGCAAGCAGTTTGCTAGTTCGCGCAAAATCGTCGTTGATGGCGTTGCTGGTTTGCGCGGCCCAGCGGTAACAAGTCTACCTAACTATTACCCTTACATGCTCTGCTTTAATAAAGAAGGAAAAACCTACTTAGTTTCCGCAGTAGAATATGATGATCGCCAAGAACGGCCAAAAAATATTTTAGATTCCTTCCACTTCATAAAATAAATAGCATCCAATAAAACAGGGTTACGACCCTGTTTTATTATTGAAAAAATAAAAAAACGGTTCGATATTGCTATCGAGCCGTTTATAATCTACCTGTAACCCCCCGAAGGAGTTATAACTACTTCATATCAAATTTTATTTCTATCTTTTCCCAGCCGTTCTTTTTCTTTGTTTTGTTTTCTAAATCTGCAGCTACTACTGCTGTTTCCCAAAAGTCAGGATACTGACCGTTAAAGGCTGCTTTAACTGTATTACAGTTA
>CALMNI010000021.1 GCA_937868555.1 uncultured bacterium
GCTAATTCATTAGTCTCATTCCATAATACCTTTACTTTATCTTTTTGTCCCGATTCGCTCAAAGCTAATAATTCAAGCCAATATTTTGTATCCTGCGTTTCTATTTTACAAATATATATCTTATTTTTAAAATCATTACGGGAAACAGCGTTGTTGGCCTCACAATAATTTGCCCCAATACTAGTCGCGGAACGGCTTAATTGCAGTATTATATTTTGGTTTAAATAAGTTTTGTGCACACTCCCCAAAAAGACTAAAACGTTCTTACTGAACGCTTTAGTTCTCTGCTCAAGGTCATAGACCATACCCCCTCCTTTAGTTTTAACATCTTAGAATTGTTTTCAAAATTGAAAATTGAAAATTCTAAAATTTATAGTGTGCTCTCGGTAGGAATCGAACCTACATTTTAAGATCCGCAATCTCATGTCCTATCCATTGAACGACGAGAGCAAAACAAGGACAAAAAAACTATATCATATTAATTTAATTTTGTCACTACCCCGTTATTGGCATCAACTTCGACATAATCGCCGTCTTTAAAAACTTTAGTTCCATCAACAGTGCCAACAATACATGGAACTTTTAACTCGCGGCTGATAATAGCGGCATGCGAGAGCATCCCGCCTTGGTCCGTAACAATTGCTCCCGCCTTAACGCACAAGGACATTAGGTCGGGATTTGTGCTTTGAACAACAAGAATATCGCCCGGCTGCATGCGTCGCTCAACCTCCATAGCCGCCTTAATATCCAACATCGGCGAAATGACCACCTTCCCTCGAACAACACCCTTATATGCAATTTGACCTTTGAGACCTTGAGCCGCATTTTTAAATTGTTCTTGTTCAAAATCCCTGAAAGCAAAGGCAATGTTTTCAGCTTCGCTGCCGTCTATATGTCCGACTCCGCCTAATTCAGAAATAAGAACAAAAGCTTTTTGCCTTGAAACAATTCTCTCTAAAGGAAGATCCTTGCCCGCTAGCATATCTTCAATTTCACTACGGAAAACATATTTAATCAAAACCGGATCGAAAGAGCTGGCTAAAGCCAGCGATTGCAAAACATTGGCCAAAGTTCCCTTTTCTAAAATATACGCATTAAGCACATCCCGGCCTTCAAATTTTAATGTTTCAAGATCATTTAAATTCTTTTCCAATACCGAGTTCTTGGTCTTGAGCATCACTTGGTGCGCTTTGTCATGAAACACAAATTCCGTTAACCCGTATAAGCTCCAAAATTTCTGTAAAAAAATGGCTGTTTCTTGAAAGTCATTAAAACTGAAATTTTTCTGAACAACTGAAAAGCGTGTAATTATTTCTTGCGCGGCCTTAATATATGCTCTGAATTCTTGAGCATACGCATTATATTTTTCCTCGCTGCTAAACAGCGTTAAACCCTCCTCGGCCGGAATAGCCTCTGAGGGAATGTGTAAACGCAGGGCCCACCAAGCCCCATCAAAAGTAATAAGAGGATTACCCGAGCGTAAAGCCCCGTTCATAATAAAATCACTCAATAAACCACTCACTCTGCCTTTAACAACATCTAAACGAAACAGGGTTTGATAGTTTTGGGGAGTAAATTGAGACATATAATTTATTCTAATACTTCTTCCTCCTCATCTTCTGCAAATTGAAGAGAATGAAGCTTGGCATAAGTCGGGCTTGAAATAAGCAATTCGGCGTGCGTACCAACTGCCTCTATAGAGCCTTGGTTAAATACCAAGATTTTAGTCGCGTGAATAACTGTTGAAAGGCGGTGCGCGATAATAAGGGAAGTTCTATTCTTTACTAAGCGGTCAGTCGCTTTGGTAATAATCTGTTCACTTTCAGTGTCAAGATGACTCGTCGCCTCATCTAGTATGAGAATACGCGGATCGCGCAATACCGCCCGGGCGATGCCAATGCGCTGACGTTCGCCGCCGGATAGCTTAATCCCCCGTTCACCAACTATCGTATCATAGCCATGTTCAAGCTTCAAAATAAAATCATGCGCTAAGGCTGTTTTTGCTGCTTCTTCAATATGCTGGCGGGAAATATTGCCTTGTCCATAGGCGATATTTTCGGCAATGGTCCGCGAGAATAAATCTACTTCTTGCGGAACGACGGCAATCTGCGCCCGCAAACTATCCTGCGTTATGTCGCGAATATCATTACCATCTATGCAAACGGCTCCGTTTTGCGGATCATATGAGCGCAGCAATAAATTAATAAACGTGGTTTTACCACTGCCGGAACGCCCGACTAAGGCGACTGTTTCACCGGCACTAATAGTAATAGAAACATTGCGCAAGGCCCATTGACCGTCATTGCGATAAGAAAATGAAACATTGTTAAAGGTAATATCCTTTGTTAAGGAGGGAAGCTTTTTTGCCTTAGGTTTATCCACGACACTCAAGGGCTCATCAAGAATAGCGAAAAGCCTCTCAACGCGCGTCATATTGCGGCGTATACGCGTGAATAAGGAACCCAAGAGCGTCAAAGGCTGATAGGCCATGTTTTGCAAGGTTACATACAACACAAAATCACCAATCGTTGCCTGTCCTTTGAAAACAAACCAAGCACTCAGGGCTAAAATCGCGATGCGGCCGGTTGTCGCAATTAGAGCTTGGATATTATCTATTTTTTGCCATAAACGCTCGGCGCCATATTGGATTTCCCGAGCTTTCGCAATTAACTTAGTATTGTTGTCAACTTCGCGGAATTCTTGTGAAAATTTCTTAACCGTCAAAACGTTACCTGCAACATCGTATAATTCCTTGGAAACGCTTTCAAAGGCATCGTTAGATTTTTGTTCAATAAAATAAATTCTATTAGCAATATGCCGGGTTGCCAAAATATATACCGGGAACGGAATAAGAATTGCCAGAGCAATCCAAATATTTTCATAGACAAGCGCGCTAAATGCCCCAATGAAAATAATAATTGGTGGGATAAGGTTCTGCCCGATAATATCATTAATGATTGCATATAACGATGAAGCACCGCGTTCAATGCGGCCTATGATTTGTCCGCTTGAAGCGCCGTGATGGAATAATGAATGGAGCTGCAGGTATTTTTGAAAAGCTTTGATTCGAACCCGGTCTTCAAGCTTGGTTACCATTTCAAAAAGATGATAGTTGTAGCTCGATTGCAAAGAGCTGCTAATAAGCGTCGCAACGAGAATGCCAAGAGCGCAATAGAGTAGGATTGGCCAGGGAATAATCCCGCCTCCGCCCTTTATAAAAGATGTTAAAGCATCAATTAATATTTTTGAAATAAATGGCACAACAATGCTGGCTGCTTGCGAAATGATAATTAAGACAAGCAAAAAAATGACCTTTTTCTTGTGGTCACCGAGTAAGGTAATAATACGTTGTAGTGTTGTTGGATTTTTATCCATACAATAATTACTCTTTAGACAAAATTGCATTCCCCTCCATATCGCCATATCCTTCAGTCACTTCGATATACAGAGGTTCCGGAAACATATGAAGCGAATTGTTCTCTTTGGCTTTTTCTATCAGCTCGTTAGAATAAAAAGGGTCAACGCCCTCAAAACAAGATATGGTGATGTGGGGATAGGTATTTTCAGATTTTGGATTTTCAACTAATACAGCATCCCCTTTTTCATCAAAAGCTCTACCAATAATTTTCAAAAGGCTTTTTGTGCCTATTTCTAAATTATTAGTATCTTTCGGCTTAAAACGGTTAGTCGAATGATGAGCAAAGGCTCGACTGTGTTTTGGTGGGAATAATTCTAAAAGCTTCGCTGGATTATCGACAAATAAACCGGTGAAAAAAATATCTTCAACTTTAACTGTATCCATATATCTTCACAAAGAAAATGGCGCGTCACTGTTCGCTGCATCGCAGCGGACGAAGGCGGAGGAGGTGAGATTCGAACTCACGGGCCGCTTTCACGGCCGACAGTTTTCAAGACTGTTCCATTCAACCACTCTGGCACTCCTCCAAAATATCTATAATTATCTAATCCTACACTATTTATTGGTGTTTAGCAAGGCTAACTACCGTCATACAATATTTACTCTTTGACAACCTGGATGATTCCTCGCTCTGCATCTACTTTCACTACGTCACCATCATGCAGTATTTTAGTAGCATTTTTTGTCCCTATAATGCAGGGCTTTTTCATCTCCCTAGCGACAATAGCTGCGTGGCAGGTAATGCCGCCTTCATCCGTAATAAAAGCGACTGCTTTTTGCATGCAAGGAATAAAATCCGGCGTAGTCATTGATGTGACGAGAATATCTCCAGCCTCAACTTTAAATTGCTCGCTAGCCTTAAGAACAATCTTAACTTTGCCCTTCGCTACTCCCTTGCAAGCGACCATCCCGGTTATTGACTCCGCCTGTTCGACAAGTCCTTCTCTTAATTTCCTATGCGAAGCTAATTCAGATCCAACCAAAATTGAGATCAAATCATCATGCAATAATAAGGTATAACCATTTTCTCGCTCTTTAATAATCGCTTCGTCGACTTTTATGTCGCTATTAAGCAGTTGTAGGATTTCATCTTCCAGATAATAAAATAAACCATGCGAAGAAAGCCCTAACCTTTCCGATACTTTTTGCCATAATGGCTCAAGATAATATAA
>CALMNI010000022.1 GCA_937868555.1 uncultured bacterium
CGATGCGCCCATCGCAACAGTACACGTGTACCGTATGCAACAAATCATTTACAGCGTCCGATACACGCGCTCGATATTGCAGCAACCGCTGCGCTCAACAAGCTAAGTATGAGCGGGTGAAGGCGCGGCGCGGTAATTAGGTGTTGATTATCGATTCCATTCATCTTCGTCATCGATTAAGCATTCATCATCTATCTGTTTAGGCGTGGTATTCCCATCAGGCATATCAGCGAGAACCAGATAATGACTAGCGATAGCCTTTGCGCTATTAAACTGCGGAACGCAATCATTAATAACATCCCCAATTATCAGGCTAAACGCTTTAGAAATAATCTTAGCCCTTTTTGATTTATTGCTTTCTTCTCCTAATTCTTCGGCATTAGTTTTTTCTTTTAGTTGTATTTCCTTCTTTACGAGATTTATCCTAGCTATCCCCCGCTGCATTGAATATAAGCTTATCTTTACGCTCTTTCTCCACTCAGCATATTCCTCCCTGTTGCCACTAAAATTATCCTCAGTGGCTATTGCAAGCTGATGTTGCAATGACGATATCTTATCAACAAGACCCGCCTTTAGTATTTCGCAGTCCTGAATTGTTGATAGAGGATTTTTATTAGTTCGTTTTACCATTGTCAATTCCTCCTAGAGAAACCACGGCCATTTAGACCGTGGAAGATGGGGAAACCGATCAAATCCTATTCCCGCGCCGATCCGATTCTATAGCGATGATATCCAGCCATTCCGTTCGCTTGTCCATATCATCTTGATCAACAACCGGCCCGTCAATACGCGGGTTCCGGTACTTGAAAGGAGGAGAACCCCACTTGACAAGATGGATTGGCTTGCTATTTGGAATCTTGTGCGCCCCCCACGAAATACCGCAGTCATCGTGGCGACTCTGGACGCCGCGAAGTAAGCCTGATAGTGATGTGTTGTGCATGTTAGCCCCTATCGTTAGGTTGGTTTCAAAATCTCTAATATTATTTTGAGATCATCCAAAGCAATCGTTCCTTTCTTGCTCTCAAAAAGGCTGCGAATTTCTTTATACAGACGATTTGTTTCAAGTTCATCTTGATATTCTTGTTCCGTGGCGTATAGCTTGCTTTCAGCCAAATATTCAGAATATTGCTGCCAGTTGTCAAGCCTGTATTTTTTTACAATCCTATAAAACCCTTCTTTACAGGCATAAAAATAAATCCTCCCAACATTAGTGACAATGACTGGCGTTAGCTCTTGTTTAGAATGACGAGCAGCGTTACCGATGTTAAGGCTAAATAGCCTATCTCCTATTTTTGGCGGATATCTCTTCATCTTTCTTACACCTCACTTCCAGCCCACTGCGCGAAACTTTTTAGATACAATCTGAATTGATGCCCGCTTTGTTTATAGAGAACCCCCGTATCATTTGGGTGCTCTCCACCAGCATTGTAGTAAACGTCCGGCTTATAATCATCTCCGATTGCTAGGACCGTTCGCACCGTTGTCCCCTTCCCGCGATTGCGGTAGGTCTTGCCGACCTTGATATCTTTTGGGCTCATTGCTCTATACTCGTGTAATACGGGCAATCAGAATCAAACTCTTTCTTTCTTGATATTAAGCCATTTTTCTTGAAAGCCAAAACGTCATCTTTTGTAATGCCCTCGCTAATGCAATTAGCGAAATAGATAACTCCATCTAAAGCAGCAATGAACCTCCACCCAAAAAACAATTCTTTGCCTACGTGTCCCGGAATACTATCGGGGAACCGTATCGAATTTGTCGCTAGCCATCCCATGGCCTGCGCCCGGCTTGGTGCATAATTTATACTGAACTTTACTATTTTGGCGTTCAAGTTATCTCGCCTCTTTTGTTACATACGCTTCAATAGCTGCTTGTGCGCCGTACATGCCGTGGATTCTCCCTTTGTTGTATGCCATTTGGATTGCGGTGGAAATCTTGTGAGCATTATTCATATCGCTCTCTATTATCCTAAGAACCTCAAGCCCAGGAATGTTGCATATCAACTCTCCGCTCGACCCGTCATAGCGCATGATATACATGTCAAATTATCCAATCGTTAGGCATCAGCGCATTCCAGGCTGCTACTAGTTTAGCCTCAATCTCAGGAAGTCGACTCATAACCTCATCCGGCTTTGCCATATAGACTCTAAGATTAAACCATAGTCCAGCGGCCTCGCCTGTGATATCGACCTCACAGTGCTCATAATTAATTGCACTAGAAACGTATGGCTTGACCCATAGCGCTATTTTTGGCCCATTAGTTTCGCATTCTCTAGCTGATGGGAGGCTC
>CALMNI010000023.1 GCA_937868555.1 uncultured bacterium
ATAGTTTTTGCAGAGGGAGAAGGAGAAGTGGAACTTGATACAGCTATAACGCCAGCATTAGAGAAAGAAGGTATGAAGCGCGAAATTGTCCGCGTCGTAAATGGCTTGCGCAAGAATCAAGGCTTAACTATTAAAGATCGTATTAGCGTGCACTGGAATTCAGAAGATGAGATTGTTCGACAAACAATGGAAGAATACGGCGAAGAAATTAAAGGAGATGTTTTAGCCGATGAAATAGCGATGGAGAAAATGGAAACGGCTGAAGCGCACAAAGTAAATAATAAAATTATTAATTTATTAATTAAAAAATGTTAATTGTCATTTCGAAGGAGTCCGCCGTAGGCGGCGACTGAGAAATCTAAGATTTCTCACCAGTCGCTAAAGCGACAGGTTTGAAATGACATTGTTATTCACTAATTAAATTTTATGATGGCACTTTGGATTATTATCGGCATCATTGTCCTTTTGGGACTGATTGTCGTCGGAATGTATAACGGATTAATCCGTTTAAAAAATCGCGTTGATGAAGCCTGGGCTGATATCGACGTGCAGCTTAAGCGCCGCTATGACCTTATTCCTAATTTAGTGGAAACGGTAAAGGGATATGCCGCGCATGAACAAGGAACTTTGGATAAGGTTATTCAAGCGCGCAGCGCTGCGATGAACGCGCAGGCAACAGGCGACGCCGCGGAAATTGAGAAGACTGAAAATATGCTGTCTTCAACCTTGAAGTCGATTTTCGCTTTGTCTGAAGCCTACCCTGACTTGAAAGCCAATACTAATTTCCTTGAATTGCAGCGCGAGTTGTCTGATACGGAAAATAAAATTCAGGCCAGCCGCCGTTTTTACAATACCAATGTCCGCGATTTCAATACCAAGTTGGAAGTATTCCCAACCAATATGATTGGCAATATGCTTGGCTTTAAATCCCGTACTTTCTTTGAAGCCGCCGCTGAGGAGAAGGAGAATGTAAAGGTAAGCTTCTAAAGATATTATATGAAGTTTGATACTACTCAGGTTATTATCACCGGAGGAACAATTGATTCTTATTACGAGGCTAGTAAGGATACAGTTGTACCTAATAAAACTTCAGTTATCCCGGCAATTCTGAATGCCTTTAAAATAGATAAAAAGTTTTTGTTTTCTAAAATTTGCATGAAGGATAGTCGTGCATTAAATGCTTTAGATCGCAAGAAGATATTAGCTACAATACAGAAAAGTTCTTGTAATAAGATTATTATTACTCATGGCACGTATACTATGCCTGACACGGCACGTTATTTAAAGGCAAATTTAAAGAAAGCTAATAAGGTGATTATATTGACTGGCTCCATGATACCTATTTCTGGCTTTTCGCCTTCTGATGGAACATTTAATCTCGGATATTCAATTGCTGTCGCAGATTACTTGAAGCCCGGAATTTATGTCGTGATGAATGGACGTGTGTTTGATCCCGCGGAAGTTGTAAAGGATATGTCCGGAGGAAAATTTGGTTCAATCTTCTCTAAATAAATCTAGAATATCTGGTAGTTATGAAAACCTCTTTCCATCGCATTCCTACTGACGACGACATTGTTTTGCAGGGAATGTTATTTGCGCCGGAAACGGAAACTAAGAAAGCCTATCTTCATACTCACGGCATGGCCGGAAGCTTTTACGGTAATCGTTTTTTGGATGATTTATCTAAAGGCTTAACAGATAGCGGTTATGCTTTCTTAAGTATGAATAACCGTGGACATGATATCATCGCTGATTTTTATAGCCCTGATCCCAATGGAAAGTCTCGGCGTATTGGAAATGCGTATGAAAAGTTTACCGAGTCCGTTTTGGATATTAAGGCGGGGATAGATTTTCTTGAAAAAGCTGGGTATATGGAAATTGTGTTAGGCGGACATAGTTTAGGCGCTAATAAGGCTGCGTATTATATTATTGAAAGCAAAGATGCCCGCGTAAAAAAACTTGTCTTAATGTCAACGCCGGATATGGCTGGATTGGCTGAAAAAGAGAATGCTCATCATGAACAAACTTTAGAGCAAGCTAAAAAACTTGTCGCCGAGGGAAAGGGAGAAGAATTATTACCTGAAATATTCTTTGGCGAATATTAGATGTGCGCGAGAACCTATATTGAAATTAATTCCCGTGATTATCCCATTGATATTTTCAGTACCTATGATCCTGAAAAAGCTTCGCGGCTTGCAGAAATCACTATTCCTGTATTTGCACTTATCGGCGATCACAACGAAGCAACTATTATGGAGCCAGCCCAAGCCTTAGAAATAATAAAAAAGAAAGCGACGAAGGCCCCGCAATTCATTACAGCAGTAATTGAGGGTGCGAATCATGGCTATTATGGAAAAGGAAAAGAAATGACTGAAAAAGTTGTTTCATGGTTAAGTAATTAAAACTAAATCTATGCCTAAGGTAATTTTATACATGGCGGTTTCTCTTAATGGAATGATTGCCAAAGAAAACGATGATACGAGCTGGGTCTCTAAAGAAGAATGGGAATGCTATAGCCAAGCTGCCCGCAATGCCGGCAATTTAATCGTTGGTCATCGCACCTATGATTTAATGAATGAAGAAGGCGAGTTTTCCGAATTACCAGACGTTAAAGTTATTACGATTGCCCATGATTCTTTTGAAACCGTGAGTCCGGGACATGCTGTTGTTGGTTCGCCCGAAGAAGCGTTGGCGATGTGCAGTGACCAACATGAAGTTATTGTCGCCGGCGGAGGTATTATGAATGCCGCGTTTTTGCAAAAGAATTTAGTTGATGAAATTTATATTGATGTTGCGCCTATTATTTTCGGTAAAGGTATTAAACTGCTTAATGGCGATGATTTTACGCTTAATTTAAAGTTGCTTGGAGTTACGCATATTTCCGACAACGAAGTCCAACTTCATTATCAAGTTATTAAATAAGATGCCGTCACTTTACACTCACATCGATTCTAATCGACATAAAACGTGGCTTTTGCTTTCGTTGTTCTTTGTCGTCGTTATTATTATTGGTTTTGTTTTTAGCCAAGCAATGAATAATTCAGCTATTTTATACCTAGCGGTTGCTTTTAGTATTGTTTCAAGTTTCATTAGTTATTGGTGGAGCGATAAAATTATTTTAGGAATTTCCGGAGCGCATGAAGTTTCAATGGAAAATGGCAAAGAATTATATCGCTTAGTAGAGAATTTATGCATTACGGCAGGTTTGCCTGTTCCAAAAATTTATATTATTGATGATACGGCGCCCAACGCTTTCGCAACCGGACGTGATCCCGAGCACGCGGCCATCGCATTGACCACGGGTATTATTGCCAAGCTTGAGAAGGCGGAGCTCGAAGGTGTTATTGCTCATGAGTTATCTCATATTGGCAATCGCGATATTCTTATCGCAACCATTTCAACAGTTTTAGTAGGCGTGGTAGTATTATTAGCAGATTGGTTTATGCGTTGGAGTATTTTCGGCGGACAGCGCCGGGGAAGTGACCGTGAAGCTAATCAACTGCAGCTTGTTATTACTATTGCTGCGATTGCATTCGCCATTCTTGCTCCTATCTTTGCTTATTTATTGCAATTTGCCATTTCACGAAAGCGAGAATTTTTAGCTGATGCCGATGGAGCAATGTTAACTCGTTACCCGGAAGCGCTAGCAAGCGCATTAGAAAAGATTTCGCGCGATCAAGAACCCTTAGAAGCGGCTAATAGAGCCACTGCTCATTTGTATATTGTTTCTCCCTTAAAAGGAGAAGAGAGTACTGGATTTTTTAAAAAATTATTTATGACGCATCCGCCAGTTGAAGAAAGAGTGACGGCTTTAAGAGGGTTAGAAATTAAATAATTATCAATTAATAGATTCCTGCTTTCGCAGGAATGACAAATATGAATTTACAAGAAATACAGAAGTTAGCCGTTGATCTCGGCATAAAAAATGATTTGCGCGGAGTCCAGCGCATGAAAAAAATAATGGCTCGTACTAAGGAAAAGTATGAGCATTTAAGTAAGGCGCAAAAAGAAGAGTTTGATGAGATTAAGCTTACTAATCCCTATACAGATTCAAGAATTCTTAACGACACCAAGCGCAAATCAATAAAGAAAGTAATGGCCGGTATTGATATTGGCGGTGCCGAATTGTTGCTCGCCAAACAAATGGGTGACATTGATCTTGTTATCGCCCATCATCCTGAAGGACGGGCTTTAGCTGATTTGCATGACGTTATGGATTTGCAAGCCGAGATTATTTCTTTACATGGTGTTCCTATTAACGTTGCTGAATCAGTGCTGCGTCCGCGCATTTCTGAAATCAGCCGCGGCCTTTCGCCGGTAAACCATAATCGCTCGGTTGATATGGCTAAAGCTTTGGGACTTGATTTTATGTGCTGCCACACTATTCAAGACAACATGGCGGCAACGTTTATTATTAATTTATTGGAAAAGAATAAAGCCAAGATTGAAACCGTTGGCGATATTGTTTCTATTTTAAAAACCGTACCTGAATACAAAGAGGCAATGAAACATGGCGCTGGTCCAAAATTGTTTGTTGGTTCTGAGGATCATTCGGCTGGGAAAATTGTTGTTACGGAATTTACGGGCGGAACGAATGGGTCCAAGGAAATTTATGAGAAAATGGCACATGCCGGTATTGGTACTATCATCAGTATGCATATGGGCGAAGAACATCGTAAAGAGGCAATGAAGTATCATCTTAATGTTGTTATCGCCGGGCACATGTCTTCTGATTCTTTGGGGATGAATTTATTTTTGGATGAGCTTGAGAAAAAGGGAATTAAAACCGTCCCAATTTCCGGATTGATTAGAGTAAAGAGAAAATAATACTATTGTCATTCCACGGCCCGCCGGAGGCGGGACCGGGGAATCTGAGTAACAGATTGCTGAATACTCAGATCCCCCGATCAAGTCGGGGGATGACATGAAAAAATATGTTAGCATTTTTACGCGGTACAATTTTACTTAAAACCGAAGACTATCTCATAGTTGATGTTCATGATATCGGCTATAGGGTTTTTGTTACTAAAGCTTGTCTTTTGGAAACAATAAAAGGAGAGACGATTGAATTATTTTTATATCAGCATGTCCGCGAAGACGCTTCTGATTTATACGGCTTTAAAGTCGCAACTGAGCTTGGATTATTTGAAAAATTATTGTCTGTTTCAGGCGTTGGTCCTAAATCGGCGCTTGCTATTATTGGCCTGGCTCCGGCCGAAGCGATTCTTGAAGCAATTGCTCGGGGCGATGATGGAATGTTAACCAAAGTTTCCGGCATTGGCGGCAAAACTGCCCAGCGTATTATTCTCGAGCTGCGCGGTAAGCTTGACCATTTGGCCGACGGGGGAGGCGGCCGTGGCGATGAAATCGAAGCGCTCGTTAGCCTTGGCTATTCAGCGGCGCAGGCTCGCGAGGCTTTGAATCGCGTTGATGCCTCTATCACTGATAGCGGCGAACGCATTAAAGCAGCGCTCAAACAAATTTAAGAAAATTGTCATTTCGAACCTGTCGCCATAAGCGACAGGTGAGAAATCTTTTCTTTATTTTAGATTTTTCAACCGCTGAAGCGGGTTCGAAATGACATTGAATTTATGATTTTTAGTGAATTGCCATACAACGAAGATAATCTCCGACTGTTAGACACCTACCAGTCGTCTTTGCCGCACGCTCAATTTATGCAATCAAGTAAGTGGGCGCATTTTCAAAAAGAGCGAGGTAACCATCTTGTTCTTTTAGCCGACGAACATACTGAACATATCTTTTTAGCAATAAAACATACATTGCCTTTGGGTTTTTCTTATTGGTATGTTCCGCGCTTTGACGTTACAGCTGATATTGAAAAAGTAATAAAAAAAATTGATTCCAAAGCCATTTTTATTAGATTTGATGCGCGTACGGAGGCTTTAGCGAAGGAAACACGCAAGACTATTGATGTTCAACCGAGTCGAACATTGGTATTAAAACTAGAGGGACCGACGGAAAAGATATTACAGCACATGCATCAAAAAACCCGTTATAATATCCGCTTGGCACAGAAAAAAAAGTTAACAATTAAAAGCGGGGCAGAGTACGCTGAAGATTTTTTTGTTATTCTAGAAGAAACAAGAAAGCGCGACGGTTTTAGACTTCATAGCAAGGCCTATTACCAAGCTATGATTGCTTCCGGCGCGGTTGAGCTAAGAACCATATGGAATGAAGGTACAATGCTTGCTGGAGTGTTATTGGCATACTTCGGCGATACTGTTACTTATGTGCATGGCGCTTCTAGCTCAAAACAACGTGCGTTAATGGCACCGTATGCTTTGCAATGGGATGCAATTACCAGTGCCTGCGATGCTGGGTATCAGTGGTATGACTGGCATGGAGTAGATGAAAAAAAGTGGCCGGGAGTAACACGTTTTAAAATGGGTTTTGGCGGAGAAACAATAAGGTATCCCGGTACTTTTGATTTGCCGCTTGATAGACTTCAGTACGCCGGGTATACTATATTCCGTCGCCTCCGACGCCTTTTTTAAGATTTATGGATAAGATTCTTCAAACAATTAAACGCTTTATTCCGAAAAAATTATTTAGCGCATTGCGCCCTTGGTATCATTTTTTATTAGGGGCAATCGCTAATGTCATCTATCGCTGGCCGAGCGAACGGCTTATTGTAATTGGCGTTACTGGTACGACCGGCAAAACAACAACGACGTATGTAATCGCTAAAATGCTTGAGGGAGCCGGCTATACCGTAGGCTATACTTCGACGGCAATGTTCGCTGATGGGAAAAAAGAATGGCTTAATAATAAAAAAATGACTATGGTCGGTCGTTTTTTTACCCATAAAATATTGCGAGACATGGTCAATAATGGATGCCAGTATGCGGTTATTGAAACTTCCTCTGAAGGCATCGTTCAGTACCGTCATCGTTTTATTAATTATGATACGGTTTTATTTACCTGTTTATATCCCGAACATATAGAAGCTCACGGCAGCTTTGAAAAATACCGCGAAGCTAAAGGAGCGCTTTTTGCTCATTTGAAAAATGGCAAAACTAAATATGCCAATGAAGCTGGAATTATTTGTCGCCCCAAGACGGGATTACAAAAAACCGAATTGCGGCGCATTAAGAAAAAAATAGTTGTTAATGGACAGGATGAGCATGCATCATACTTCTTGGATTTTTGGGCAGAAGAAAAATACGCCTATTTCTTATCCGAGGTTGGCAAGGCGCGGCCGATTTTTGCTTCCGATGTGCAAGAAATAGTGGCCTCGGCATCAAAAACAAACGGCCAAACGAAACTTCATTTTAAGAATGAAGAAGTCGCTGTCAATTTACTAGGCGCTTTTAATAGGCAAAATATTTTGGCCGCTTTAAGCGTCGGCATAGCTCACGATCTTCCTTTGGTTCAGCTAAAGAAGGGGATTGAAAGAATATATGGTGTTGCTGGAAGATTGGAACGTATTGATTCCGGTCAGCCTTTTACCGTTGTCGTTGACTATGCTTTTGAGCCAAAGGCGGTAACTAATTTGTACGAAACAATTGAGGCACTGCCTCATGGAAAAATTATACATGTGTTGGGATCGGCAGGAGGCGGGCGAGATAAGTCCCGTCGGCCAATTCTTGGTGCTATTGCCGGAAAGCGGGCGGATATTGCTATCGTGACCGATGAAGATCCCTATGATGAAGACCCGGCGACAATTATTGAACAAGTCGCCGCTGGGGCTGAGAATGCCGGTAAAAGACTTTCTATTGATTTATTTACCATTCTTAACAGACGGGAAGCAATTCGCAAGGCTTTCAGTCTGGCTGTGAGTGGAGATGTGGTTCTTATTACCGGAAAGGGAAGCGAGCAGGCGATTTGTCGAGCAGGCGGAAATATGGAGAAATGGGATGATCGTAGTGTTTGTCGAGAGGAATTAGCCGCCATGGGTTATAAAACTGTGGATAAGTAAAAAGGGTTAAAGCATCTATTTTTATTAATTTTTTTATAAATGGCTTATATTAGTTAAAAAATAAGCCTCTTGACAAAGAAATTTTAGTTCAAGTAAAACTGTTGACAAGCTTTAATATACTTGTTAATCTAAAGGAGTTGTTTCGCGCGACATTTTTTATAAAGTATACATAAACACCCGCTAGTATCTACGGCCAGAAGTTTTCAGTCCGCCCATCACTGATTTCTAATTATAGGCCGTTTTTTTTGTTTTTGCAGGGTATACGAGCAGTGTTTTTTCCAAAGTGTACGCTTTTCGGCCACTCTATCAATTGAATAATTTTTAATCTTAGCTCTCAATATTTTCTCTTGAGAGATTTGTCATATTTACTAAAAAAGTGACAAGTGACAAGCCGCCAGGAGCCTATAAAGCTGTTTGCCGCTTATCACTTTTCACTTGCCACTTAATTTTTATGCCTAAGACCTCCATCCGCGCTGCGGCGCGAACTTATTTTACTGCTCAGGACGCGGTAATCCCCATGCCCGACCTGATTGAAGTCCAAAAGGATTCCTATGCCTGGTTTCTCAAAGAAGGACTAGCGGATTTGTTTGAGGAGATTACCCCGATTACCGATTTTATCGGGCGGGAACTTGAATTGCATTTTGGTAAGTATTATTTGGATGAGCCTAAATTTGATGAAGCTGAAAGCAAGGCAAAGAATGTTACCTATGAAGCCTCTTTGAGAGTTGAGACTTCTTTGTTAAATAAAAAGACTGGTTCAAAAATGACCCAGGAAGTTTTTCTTGGCGATTTTCCTTTGATGACTAAGAACGGTACTTTTATTATCAATGGTATTGAACGCGCTATCGTATCACAGCTCATACGTTCGGCGGGCGTCATCTTCTCTGCTGAAGTTATTCGCGGACGTAAATACTATGGAGCTAAAATTATTCCGAATCGCGGCGCCTGGATTGAATTGGAAACTGATGGAGCCGGAGTTATTTGGGCAAGAATAGATCGTAAGCGCAAAGTGGCAGTTACGTCGCTTTTGCGCGCCTTTGGTTTTGGCACTAACGACGAAATCAAAGCTTTGTTTACTGACGTCAATCAAGGCGAAGTTGATTATATTGAAGCGACGTTGGCAAAGGACACGGCCGCTGATGAAGCTGAAGGTCTAATTGAAGTTTATAAGCGCATTCGTCCGGGCGATCTTGCGACAGCCGATAACGCCAAGCAGCTTATCCATTCCATGTTCTTCCGCTTTGACCGTTATGACTTTGACCGCGTCGGACGTTACAAGTTAAATAAGCGTTTCGGTTTTGACATTCCTAATAATAAATCAACGCGCATTTTGCGCCGCGAAGATCTTGTTGCTATCATCGGAGAAATTATTCGTTTAAATATTACCCAAGAAAAAGAAGACGATATAGACCATTTGGGGAATCGCCGCGTTCGCGCTATTGGTGAATTGATTCAGAATAAAACCCGCATTGGTTTGGCTCGCATGGAGCGCATCATCAAAGATAAGATGAGTATTACTGAGCTCGATTCCTTAAGCCCGAACAAGCTTATCAACGCTCGCCCTGTGATGAGTGTTGTAAAGGAATTCTTCATGTCTTCCCAGCTTTCTCAGTTCATGGACCAAACCAATCCTTTGGCTGAGCTCGAGCACAAGCGTCGTTTGTCAGCTATGGGACCGGGCGGTCTTACGCGTGAACGTGCCGGCTTTGAAGTTCGCGACGTGCACACAACTCACTATAGCCGCATTTGTCCTATTGCAACGCCAGAAGGACCGAACATCGGTTTGGTTGGACACTTTGCCAGCTATGCCCGTCTTAATAAATACGGTTTTATCGAAGCACCGTACCGCAAAGTAGTGCGGGAAAAGGACGGCCGCTCTCGAGTTACGGACGAGATCGTCTATCTTGATGCTTTCGAAGAAGAAAAGTATATTTCAACCGCTTTTACAACCCCAGTTGATGAGGACGGTTATTTCATAAAAGAAAAAGCTGAAGTTCGTAAGTTTGGAGAACCAGCGATTGAAGTCACCTCTAAAATTGATTTAGTGGGAGTCGCCGCTAACCAAATTGTTTCGGTCGCGACTTCTCTTATTCCTTTCTTAGAACATGATGACGGTATTCGCGCTTTGATGGGAACAAACATGCAGCGACAAGCCGTGCCTTTGATTGCCGCCAAGGCCCCTATTGTTGGTACGGGCGTCGAAGGCCGAGCCGCTTCCGATTCGGGGCATGTGGTATTAGCTGAAGCGGACGGAGAAATCATTAAAGCTGATGGTACGCAAATTGTTCTGAGGGACAAAAATGGCAAAGATCATGTTTATAAATTGAGCAAATTCCTCCGCTCAAACGCTTCGACCTGCATTAACCAGCGACCCATTGTTAATCATGGCGATCATGTTAAGAAGGGTCAGATTTTAACCGATGCTTCCGCTATTGACCAAGGCGAACTCGCTTTGGGCAATAACGTATTAGTTGCTTTCATGACGTGGGAAGGATTCAACTATGAAGACGCGGTTATTATTTCTGAGCGTTTAGTTAAAGAAGATCTGTATTCTTCTATACACATCGAGCACTATACGATCGATGTTCGCGATACGAAGCTGGGCGCTGAAGTTGTTACTAATGATATTCCTAATATTTCCGAAGAGAAGTTATCCAATCTTGACGAACGGGGCATTATCCGAATCGGCGCTGAAGTTTCAAGTGGAGATATCTTGGTTGGTAAGATTACGCCAAAAGGAGAAACCGAACTTTCGGCAGAAGAAAAATTATTGCGCGCTATTTTCGGCGATAAAGCTAAAGACGTCCGAGATTCTTCCTTATATCTTGAACATGGCGAACATGGAAAAGTAGTTGATGTTAAAATTTTCTCCCGCGAACAGGGCGATAAGCTTTCGGCCGGAGTTATACAGTCAATTCAAGTAACGGTCGCCAACCTTCGTAAGATTCGCGCTGGCGATAAAATGGCTGGACGCCACGGTAACAAAGGCGTTGTTTCTAAAATTGTTCCGCGCGAAGACATGCCGTATCTTGAAGATGGTACTCCTATTGATATTATTCTTTCGCCATTGGGAGTTGTTTCCCGTATGAACTTAGGTCAGTTGTTGGAAACTCACCTTGGCTTTGCCGCTAAGAAATTAAATTATAAAGTCGCTACACCGCCGTTGAATGGTATTAGTGAAGAAACAATACGACAAGAATTAGCCAAGGCCGGTCTTCCAATCGACGGAAAAGTTTCTTTGATCAATGGAAAAACGGGTGAGCATTTTGATAATAAAGTGAGCGTTGGCTATAAGTATATGCTTAAACTCAACCATATGGTTGAAGATAAAATTCACCAGCGTTCAATTGGCCCATACTCGCTTATTACGCAGCAGCCTCTTGGCGGTAAGGCCCAATTCGGCGGTCAGCGTTTCGGAGAAATGGAAGTGTGGGCATTGGAAGCTTACGGCGCCGCTCATAGCTTGCAAGAAATTCTAACGATTAAGTCTGATGACGTTGCCGGCCGCTCAAAGGCCTATGAGTCTATTATTAAGGGAGAAGTTATTCGCAAATTAAATGTACCAGAATCCTTTAACGTCTTGGTCCGCGAATTAAAGGGTCTTGGTCTTGATGTTGAGCTTTTGGATAGAGACAATAAGCCAATCGCCCTAGAGAAGGGAAGTGATGATCTTGAGAATTCTCGACCCATCCCTCCTCGTATGTCCGAAGCGCCAGTTGGCGAAGTATCTGCTGAATAAGCCTAAATCCTACTCATATGATTAACCCAATCAAAACTAACGATTTCGAGGCTATCAAGCTGAAGCTGGCTTCGCCAGAAAGCATTATCGAATGGTCACATGGCGAAGTAACTCGTCCGGAAACCATTAATTACCGTACTCAAAAACCAGAAAAAGACGGTTTATTTTGTGAACGTATTTTCGGTCCTTCTAAGGATTGGGAATGCTATTGTGGTAAGTATAAAAAGATTCGCTATAAGGGCATTGTCTGCGACAAATGCGGCGTTGAAGTAACGCGTAGCATTGTTCGCCGCGAACGCATGGGGCATATTAAATTAGAAACGCCTGTAACTCATATTTGGTTCCTTCGCGGTTTGTCTTCTAAGGTAGGTTTAGCGCTCGATTTATCAATGCAGTCCTTGGAAAAAGTGGTATATTTTGCCAGCTTTGTCATTACAGATGTTAATGAGGAATTAAAACAAGCGACGCTTGACCAAATCAAACAGGAATATAAAGCAAAAAAGAAATCTTTGGAAACTGACTTCTCGGAACAGGCTTCTAAGGTTCGAGCTGCTAAAGCAAAGATGACTAAAGAAGGAAAGAGCCAGCTCGAAGCTACTGATATGGCCGAACGGGAAATTGAAAGCCTTGAAAAGATTCGTGATGAAAAGATGCTTGGCTTGGACAGTGCGTTTAGCCAGGCGCAAAAAGAGTTAAAGGATCTTAAGCCATTGACGATTATTTCTGAAAATATTTATCAGAACTTAAGTTTGAAA
Organism: uncultured bacterium; assembly: GCA_937868555.1. GTDB lineage: Bacteria > Patescibacteriota > Patescibacteriia > Patescibacteriales > Patescibacteriaceae > Patescibacterium. Next base: position 12,434 of record CALMNI010000023.1, read on the forward strand.
TACGGGCATATTTTTAGCGCCGGTATTGGCGCAGAAGCAGTCCGCCAATTATTAGAACGCCTTGATCTTCCTAAGGAAATCAAAGAGCTTGATAAATCATTGGTTGATGCTGTTGAGTCAAAGAAAGAGAAAATTATCAAGCGCTTGAAATTCTTCAAGAATTTGCACGCTAATAATATCAATCCCGCCTGGATGGTAATGAAGGCCGTTCCTGTTATTCCGCCAGATTTGCGCCCTATGGTCGCTTTGGACGGAGGCCGTTTCGCTACATCGGATTTAAACGATTTGTATCGCCGTATTATCAACCGTAATAACCGCTTAAAGCAATTGTTGGAATTGAGCGCTCCGGAAGTTATTTGCCGCAATGAAAAGCGCATGTTGCAGGAAGCGGTCGATGCGTTAATTGATAACTCTATCCGCCATGGGAAGACTGTTGTTGCGTCGACGGGACAAAAGCGCATGTTGAAGTCTTTGGCTGATTCTCTTAAAGGCAAGCAGGGACGTTTCCGTCAAAACTTGCTTGGTAAGCGCATTGACTATTCGGGACGCAGCGTTATCGTTGTTAATCCAAATTTGCGCCTTGACCAATGCGGTGTGCCTAAGCGCATGGCGATTGAATTGTTTAAGCCTTTCATTATCTCAAAATTAATCGAACGGGAAATTGTACACAACGTCCGCAGCGCTTCTCGCTATATTGAAGCGGGACATGATGAAGTATGGGATATACTTGAAGAAATCATTCAGGGAGCCTATGTTATGTTAAACCGCGCTCCTACCTTGCACCGTCTTGGTATCCAGGCTTTCCGACCTATTTTAATTGAAGGATTGGCTTTGCAAATCCATCCCTTAGTGTGTACCGCTTTTAACGCCGACTTCGACGGAGACCAAATGGCGGTTCACGTTCCTTTGACCGAAGAAGCAATCGCGGAAGCACGAGATCTTATGCTTGCTTCGCACAATTTATTAAAACCCGCCACCGGTGATCCAGTCGTTGCTCCCGATAAAGATATCGTTTGGGGTGCTTTCTATATGACAAGCCTTGAACGCGAAGATGAGAAGCCGAAGCGGAATTTCTATTCGACTGGAGAAGCAAAAGCCGCCTATCAGCATGGAGGCATCCGTTTGCGTGAAAATATCAACGTTTTCTTTGAAGGAAAAGGATTGGTGCAGACCACCGTTGGCCGGGTAATTTTTAATGATATTCTTCCGGAAGGCTTGCGCTATGTTAATGAATTGGTTAACAAGGGCAAAGTTAAGGGAATGATTAAGGAGAGCTACCGCCAATTCGGGGAAGAACGGACCGTCCAGCTTCTTGATGAAATGAAAAAAGTTAGCTTTGATTATATTACTAAGAGCGGCTTGTCATGGGGTATGGGCGACTTGGCTGACTTCGATGTTGCTGAAAAGTTAATTGCTGAAGCTGAAGTAAAGGCAGAAGAAATTCAAAATTATTACGATGAAGGTCTATTAACCGACAGTGAACGCTATAGCAAGATTATTGAATTGTGGACTAAGACCAAGGAGGAAGTCGCTTTTGTATGTACAAAGAATCTTGATAAACACGGTCCGGTGTATTCAATGATCGAATCTGGTGCCCGCGGTACCTGGGCTCAGTTAACGCAGATTTTGGGCATGAAAGGTTTGGTTACCTCGCCGTCAGGAAAGATTATCGAGTTGCCGGTTAAAGGAAACTTTAAGCGCGGCTTCGATGTGCTTGAATACTTTATTGCAACTCACGGTGTACGTAAGGGTCTCTCTGACACGGCGCTCCGTACGTCAAACGCCGGTTACTTGACTCGCCGTTTGGTTGACGTTGCTCAAGATGTTGTTATTGTTGACGAAGATTGCGAATCGACGGATGGCATTACCATGACGCATGAAGAAAGCGAAGAAATGGGACGTCCATTAATCCGCCGTATTATCGGCCGCTTCTTAACGACTGATCTTAAGAATGCTGCTGGCAAAGTTTTGCTAAAGGGTGGAGAACTCATTACTGAAGATTTGGGCGATGAATTCGCAAATGAAGCTATCCCATCGGCTACTGTTCGTTCGGTATTACAATGCAAATTGCATCGCGGAGTCTGCCAGAAATGCTACGGATACGACTTGGCCTATAATAAGTTAGTAAAACTCGGTACTGCTGTCGGTATTATTGCCGCTCAATCTATTGGAGAACCAGGAACACAGTTGACGATGCGTACCTTCCATACCGGTGGTGTTGCCGACCAGGACGACATTACGCAAGGTTTGCCTCGCGTTGAAGAAATTTTTGAAGCTCGATCCCCGAAGCGCAAGGCTTTTGTCGCCGACGTTGCTGGAAGCGTTACTGTTACCGAAATAAAGACCGAAGGCGGTACTCAGAGCCGTTTGGTTTCCATACAGCACGAAGGAGAAGAAACTGATAAATACTACTTTGCCGAAGCAGTGCTGGCTGATAAAAAAGCCGCTACTGAAGAAACGAAGGCTAAGAAAAAGAAAATTAAGGCTGAGCTATTGGTTAAAGACGGGGATACTGTTAAAAAGGATGCGCCTTTGTTCCAAGCTGGGGACGTAACAGTCAAAGCTGAACGAGGCGGCGTTGTTAAAACCGAAGAAAAATATCTCAAAGTTATTGTTCCGGTTGAGAAGGCGAAGGAATACATTATTCCCCGCACCTTTAATGTATGGGTTAAGGATGGCCAAACAGTAGCGGCCGGACAACAGCTTTCTGATGGTAGTCTTGATTTACAGCATTTGTATGAACTCCGAGGTATTCAAGAAACCCAGCAATATATTGTCAAAGAAATTCAGTACGTCTATTCGTCTCAAGGCCAGCCTTTGAACGATAAGCATATTGAAACAATTGCTCGTCAAATGTTCTCTCGCGTCTATATTCAAGATCCTGGAGAAACTGATTTCTTGATTGGCGAAGTTATTGAGAAACCCATATTTGACAGGCAAAATGCCGCAGCTGAAAAGGCTGGAAAGAAGATTGCTATTGGCAAGCAGCTTTTGATGGGAATGACCAAGGCTTCCTTGACCACCAATAGTTTCTTATCGGCTGCCTCCTTCCAAGAAACTGCCAAGGTATTAATCGATGCCGCCATTACTGGTAAGATCGATTATCTTGAAGGCTTGAAGGAAAACGTTATTATTGGACGTCCAATTCCGGCTGGAACCGGTTTTAAGAGAATGCCTAAAGAATAAGAGTATACAAAATCCCGTCGCCAAAAGCGACGGGATTTTTAGGAAGCAAGGGCTTCGTTAATTTGTTCAAGGGTTTTAAGATTGCTGAGGCGAGTTTTAAATTTCGAAGCATCGAGTATTTCAATGAGAATAGGCTTGCCGGCAGGGGAGAGATGCACAAGAAAATTGCCAAATTCTTTGACGCGGCTGATTTTCCCTTTCCCGATTTCCCAGCTTATTATATTGGCCTCAATATCGTAATTCATATCGGATAAAAGGTAATAATTTTTTTAATCTCTCCTTCTTTTTTGTATACCACTTTAATATTTTCTTTTTGTGCTGTGAGGCATGAACCAATTTTTCCTCGTTTGTCCGGTATGGTGAGTGCGGCTTCAATTTCTTCTTTGCGTATAAAAACTCCGTGGTCATTAAGAATAGCAAATTTTTGTTCCGCGTAGGAAGTGAAGTAAATCATAGTATATTGTCATTTCGAAGGAGCATTGCGACTGAGAAATCTTTAGAATATGCTAGATTTCTCACCTGCTAAAGCAGGTTCGAAATGACATTGCTTTAAGGAATTTTTACTTTGTAAATTCCCGTTGCCTTAGTCGCTTCGCTGCAGTCATCAAACCAAATGTCGAAACGACGACCTTTAATAATCCCTCCTTTATCGGTAACGGTATAATTTTTTCCATCAATTTCTATTTTACTTTTTTCAGCAAAGCAATTCCAGTCGGCAGCCAAATGTCCCGCTTGCGGTTCTATTGTCGAAGCGGTTTGATGACAATAGGCGGTTTTTTTCTCGTCAAAATCTTTGCAGCCTTGCCAGCTTATTGAAGAAGATGAGCAGTCTTTTTCTTTGTCTTTACCGTTGGGACATGAGCAGTTTAAGGCAACTGAGCATAGGAAATCATGTCGCTCTTTAAAATCAATCACTTTTGGCTTACAATAGCCGGTGATAAAAGCCTCAAAATATCCATCTTCTTTTTCTATTTTGGAAAAAACTGAACAATTCTTAGAAGCATAGTCATTTCTGATTTCATCAAGGGGTTTTGTTAAAAGGAGGCGATACAATTTAAAACGCGACCAATATGCTCCATCGGGGGCAACGAGATGGTAGACGGCGAAGGCAAGAAAACCGAGGAGAAGTATTTTAAGTAAGAATTTCATTAAAGATTATTTATAAATTGCTATTGAGCCCATGTTTATCAGACAGCATTTTTTTACCATACCAATTTCTAGTCTAGCAGTATCTATAGTAGTTTTATTTGGGTCATCTTTACGGGGAGAGTAGGATCGGTGATGATTTCCAGAGTTAGGATCATTAACTAAAAGGTAACCATTTTCATAGCCGGTCAGAACGACATAATGAGCGTTTCCTCGCGGATATACGCACACGCAGGTTTTTATATCAACGTGTTTATAGCTGATAATTACCGGGCCGTATTGAAGTAGGCTGATTGCATCTTCAATACTGCTCCCTGAGCCATTAGATTTTGATTTTAAATTATTCGCTTTTGCAATTCTTTCAAATCCCCCCATTCCCCCTGTCCAGCCCGAACTAAAACTATAATCCCCGTTATTTGAAGCGTCTTGGGCAATAGTAGGAACGCTTTTATTTATTTGGTAAAAATTTAAGACCATTGTCAGTGATGTGGGGCCGCAACCCGTGCTTGGCAAGTTTTGGCCATAACTACCTTGGTATAGAATGGGAACTTTATATTTACCGGCCCCTGTCCCCGTAGGTACACTGCTGCTTACAGGTTCAATTTCTTCCGGGGGAATGACTTGTGAAAGTTCAACTCTTTGCACGCTAGCGAGCTTAATAGGTGACAATTTTATTAAAGCTGGGTTTACGATATTTAGCATCGTATAGGCGGTAAGGGCGATAATAACTCCCATAATGCTCCCGCCAATCCATTTTTTTGCATCGCCAATACGTTCATCATTGCCGGCAGCCGTTACCCAAAGAATTCCGCCTATCATCATAGCGATAACGGCCAGAATACCAATGATGCCCAGGCCGTATTTATAGAGCGCATTTATATAATCAGCCAACCAATTCACGCTACAGCCGCCATCGTTGCAGGTAATAGGAGTAAGGTTTAAGTTAGGGATGCTAACGGATAATTTAGGATTATCGAGCGGATTGGTATTTTTAGGCAAGGATCCGCCTAAATCGTCCATGCAGCCGCTTTCATCAGCATTGGCAATCCTGCCTATCTCAAAGGTGTGCGGCAAAACATTGACATCGGTATTCCTTTCCGTACAAGCCGATTCTTCGAGCGTCGCATAGGAATATGATTCTGTCGCTCTATCTTCAACTATTTGGCAGCAGCCCGAAGCCGCGTGCGCTTCACATGGAATGCACAAGGGGATGATGAATAGAATGATTAGAAATGGCCGTATGAGCTTGCGAGAGAATTTTTTTGTAGCGTGCATAGCTTTTAATTTAATAGGCTATCTTCATTTTTTCTAAAAAAGACCACGGAAAGTGCGATGATAATAAAGAATGCCGCAACGGAGGAAATAATAACGTACTTAGTTTTTTTTGAAGCTGGAACGGCATCGGGATCGGGGCAGCAACACATGCTATTTTTTGGCATTTTTTCACATTTACTCGAATCCGAGGCGATGGGATAAGATAGCGGGCACATATTATTTTGTACGTCTGAGCATTCAGCTGCCAAAGTTTCCGCAGTAAAAGACAAGCTTAAAACTGTTATAGTAATTGCAAGAAAAAAGATAATGCTTATTTTTTTTATTACTTTCATATAATTAATATCCAGTACAGTATGTGTACCCGCGAGTTTTACAATGCTGATACATATCATAGCAATTGCAGTTGTTGCCGTTGACCTTGTCTTTATCCAGCGACGCAGTGTTATATTCTTGTATTGTTGATACAATATCGTCAATGTAGTCCGAAGTATGGCAGCAGGTGTCGTCTCCTCCTTCACAGGGAGGACAATATCTCGTAATTTTTTCGCGGAGGCTGGGGGCTTGCCCTAAGTCGCTATTTTTGAAAAAACAAAAGTAATCTTCGATACCTTCCTTCCATGAAGCATAGGATCTATATTGGTTTTTATTTTTATCTTTAGAGGTAACACAGCCGTTATGCTTTTTTTCACAGCCCTTAGTGGTGCCACCATCCGTCGTATTTTTTTTGCACTTAATACTACCCAAATTGAACGCTTTTACGGCGGTGGAGTTGGCTGTTCCTAAGCTATTTTCTCTTTTTGCCTTGATGACTACTAGTACGGGATTGACCCCATATTTATTTGCAGCATCAAGCATTACTTGCGAGTAATCTTTAAGGGGGGAGTTTGGCTGAAGGGAGGTGATAAGGCTTTTGATTTTATCGGCTGTATTTAAGGTAGTTGTTGGTGCATACGTAGTATCATTGAAACAGCCGCAGTAGTGCCCGGTAGCGGGGTGCTTGCCTCCCGCTTGGAGGCTAGCGTTAACGAATTGAGCATCGACTTGGACTTCTTCCAATTCTACTCTTTGGATTGAACCGAGTTTTATGCTTTTTAGCTTGGTTAAGTTGGGATTAATAAGATAGAGCAAGGTAAAGGCGCTCAAGGAAATAATAACGCCGAAAACGCTATTTTTTATGATTTTTTTTGCTTCACTTATTCTAGTTTGGTTGCCAGCGGCAGTGAGCCATATAATTCCCCCAATCATGAGGGCGATAGCGGCAAGTATGCCAATAATGCCAATGCCGTATTTATAGAGAGCATTAATATAGTCGCCCAGCCAGCTAACGCTGCAGCCTTCAGTATCACAGGTAATAGGTTGTAATTTAAGATTTGGAATACCAACCGCTAATTTCGGATTATCAAGCGGGTTAGTATTCTTAGGTAGGTTTACTCCGGCACCAGGGTCGTCCATGCAGCCAGTTCCTTTTGCATTGGCGATTTTCCCTACTTTAAAATCATGAGGGATGACATTTATATTAGTATTACGAGCAGTGCATGTTGATTCTTCGAGTGTTTCGTAAGTGTAAGACTCTGTCGCCCTATCTTCAACTATTTGGCAGCAGCCCGAAGCCGCACGGACTTCAAGGGGCCCAGTGAGCAGTAGTACGCCTAAAAATAATAGAGGCAGGCCGAATTTTTTTAGATGGCTACGCATGTTTTTCCTGATTTCTTTGTAAATTTAGAGCATTTGGGTCCGCCGCGATCTGGGTCAATGGGGGCGGCATATGATCCTCGGAATTGCTTAGCCGTTCCACATCGTGAAGAAAATTTAGGATCTTCGAAGTGCCAAGCTTCGTGGCCCAGCAAACAAAAACCTGATTGCATCATGCAGTCTTGAAGAGCGCTTTGAATATCCGTATATTTACATGCTCCGCCATCTCCTTTAACACAACCCCAGGCATCAAAAGCAACACCGCTCATATGGGGACAGCCGCCGCTATCCGGATTGCAGGCTTCGCCTTTAGGTCGTGTAGCATACAAATCCCTTTGCTTTTGAAGAGTTCTTGAAGCGCTGGCTATTCTAATAATATAAT
>CALMNI010000024.1 GCA_937868555.1 uncultured bacterium
ATTAATTATCTCTTATGAAACTTAGATATATTATCATTAAAGTAAAAGATATTGAAAGAGCCCGTAATTTTTATTCTCGTTTTTTAAACATGGATCCGACGAAGGTTGAGGGAAAACGGATGATTGTTTTTGATTTGCAAAATATAAAAATAGGTTTGTATAATCCGGTCGCCGATGGCTACACTTTTAACGATGATGATTTCGGGAGTAATTATTACGCCGCCTTTGGCGTTGATGATGTCGACGCGGAATTACAACGAGTTTCTGGGTTTGCGGAGATTCTTGGACGAAAAAAGGTTGATTATCATGACTGGTTTGAGTTTAAGGATTCTGAGGGAAATATCTTAGAAGTGCATAAAATATAGCTACAACTTAACGCTTCCCTCCATAGGAAGCGTTTTGCTATACTATGGAAAAGGCGCAAGGCCGCTTAATCATTTAAACTTCTTATATGAATAATAAAAATATTCTTATTGCAGTTATCGTCGCGGTTATCGCCACTGGCGCGTATTGGTTTTTTACTATGGATACCGCTAAAGCGCCCCAGTCCGAGATAAACATTACACAAGAGGCAACTCCGGAAAGCGGCAGCGAAGACCGCGTTGCTACGCCGACGCCAACCGAGCAACCGGCCGTTGATGGTAAGCTTAAGGTTGCTAATTTCTCAGGCAAGCTCGAGAAGGTTGATACTAGCTGTTTTGCCGACGGTGAATGTTATGTTGTAGTTAGCGGTAAGCACATCACGACTACTATTGGTTGGAGCCGCGATATCGTTGGATCGGTTCAAGGAGTTGAGGGTTTCGGCGATCTTGAAAAGCATATCGGTGAAGAGGTTGAAGTGTATGCTAAAGACAATGGTGATGGAACCTATTCGCTATATGGCAGCCAAGGGTTTTATGTAAAGCTAAAATAATACAAAGCCGCCTTCGGGCGGCTTTGATTTTATAAAGAATGTTTACGGGAGTAACCATAAAAAAATATATACTAATTTCAGGAGCTTTTTTGCTTTTACTATTTTGTTTTCTGGTTACAAAGATTTATGCTCATGAAAGCGAAAATGAAGATGTGCAAATCATTCATATTGATGAGAAAGGATTTTCGCCCGCTAAAATTGAAATAAAAAAAGGTACAATAATAACTTTTGAAAATACAGGGAAAGAAGATCATTGGCCGGCCTCAGATGACCATCCAAGCCATACGCTCTATGATGGCACCAGCATGGAAGAACATTGTTCTTCAGGACATGATGGTTCTTTTGATGCCTGTAAGGCAATAACTAGTGGCACAAGTTGGTCTTTTGAATTTAGTAAAACGGGTACTTATACATTGCATGATCATTTATGGCCACAGCTTACCGGTGAAATTATTGTAGTAGATGCTCACGATGTAAGAATTAAGAATAGTTTTTTTACACAAGTTTTTTCTTATATACGTCGAGCTTTTTATTCTTTAATTAATTTAGTAATCAATAAAAAACAAACTCCTGTATTAGAATCAGGCGCTATTAATACCGAATTTTACACTAAGCTAAAAAGACGTTTTGAGCATATTGTTTTAGACTCAGATCCACACGAAGCTATTCATACGCTGCGAGAAGATTCTCAAAAAGATCTCAGGGTTATGGCTCTCTGTCATGATGTACTGCATGTAATTGGCCATACTGCGTATGCTAAATATGGCAGCTTTAAAGAGGCGGTTATATATCAAGAAGATTTTTGCAATTCGGGCTATATCCACGGTTTATTTGAATCGTATTTTAAGACAGCGAAAGATCCTCTTGAGGGACTGAGCGAACAATGCAGCGAGTATGGAGGCGGTAAAAGACTTTTTGATTTGTGGCAATGTCATCATGGAATAGGACATGGTTTTATGTATTTGACCGGTGGCGATCTTGATGAGTCATTGGAACTTTGCCAGACGAGCCTTAAAGATGAGGAGTCAATTTCTAGTTGTCAGAACGGAGCTTATATGGAATTATTCAACTCAGAAGTATTACCCAAAGAAAAGAAATTTATTGACGCGGACAACCCGTTTTCTACTTGTGAGACCCGGGAAATGGGCAAGGCCGATTGTTATTTGTATATTCCAACTTATTTATCTCAGATAAAGGGAAAAGATTTTGTTGATATAGTAAAAGAATGTTCTAGGGCGGAAGACGGATATGAATCAGTTTGCATACAAGGAGTCGGTTCGGAGGCAATAAAAAGGAATATGAATAATGTGGAATCAGTGTTGTCTGTATGCAAACTGGCCGGCTCAAAAAAGAACGAACAGGCATGCATAGGCGGAGCGGTGAGTATGTATATGAATCAAGAAGGATCTCTTAAGGCTGGGAAAGAATTATGTGAGCAGATGAGCGGTAGAAATAGGGAGGCATGCAATGCTACTGTAGCTAGTAAGGAACAATTTTTTAAATAATTCCAACTAGGGATAGGCTTAATTTGTGTTTTTGAGCCCAAGCCGTATAATCATGGGTATATGAAATATATTGATTTAACCCATACTTTTACTGATTCAATGCCCGTATATCCGGGCGATCCCCTGCCTTCTTTGAGCCAAATAGCTGAGATTTCTAAGGACGGGTATACTGATTTCCAGATTACTACCGGAATGCACGTCGGAACGCATATGGATGCACCTCTGCATATGGTTGAAGGGGGCGACTATCTTAATGAAGTGGATATTTCCCGTTTTTTTGCTAGAGGGCATGTCATTGATGCTCGTCATAAAGAAATTAACTCCGATTTATTAGAGGGAGTAGATATTAAAAAGGGCGACGCTATTCTTGTGCTAACTGGTTTTGCCAAATATTTTACCAATCCTTTGTATTATGAAAAATATCCCGAATTAAGCGAAGGCTTTGCCGAAAAGGCCGTTGCTCTTGGAGTGTCTATTGTTGGTATGGATATTCCAAGCCCCGATAGATCTCCCTATAGGGTTCATAAAATATTGTTAGGGAATAATATTCTCATAATAGAGAACCTGTGCAACCTTGAAGAGCTAGTTGGCGTTGCTTCTTTTGAAATTATTGCTCTCCCGGCAAAGTTTCATTCTGAAGCCGCTCCTGTTCGAGTTATTGCCAAGATAGTTTAAAAATATCAGTATGATTATTACTATTTGCTCTAGCGTCGATTTCAGTCCGAAAATTATTGAATTAAAAAAAGAATTAGAAGAACGAGGGCATAGTGTAAACATTCCTTTTTTCACGCAAAAAATTATTGATGGAGATTTGTCTTTTGAGGACTATATGTACGCTAAGGACAATGGCGGCGATATAGGTTTGCGCCAGGCCGAGTCGGTTGATATGATAAAGCGCTACTGGGATTTTATTCGTAGCTCAGACGCGATCTTGGTATTGAATCAAACAAAAAAAGGCATAGAAAATTATATAGGCGGCAGCACATTAATGGAAATGGGTTTTGCATATGGGCACGGAAAGAAAATATTTTTATATAATGCTCTACCGGAGCGAAGCGAGCGCATTCACTACCTTGATGAAATTATTGATATGAAGCCCATTATTTTAAATGGTAATTTAGAAAAACTAAAGTCATGATTATTTATTTAGCACGACACGGGCAAGATGAAGACAATGCCTCCGGAACGCTTAACGGACGGCGCGATACTACTCTCACTGATAGAGGAACAGAACAGGCGCGCATATTGGCTGAAACGATTCGGGAAAATAATGTACATGTTGAGGCAGTATATTGTTCTCCCCTGCAGCGAACAAAACAAACTGCCAGCATCGTCTGTGAAATTTTAGGACTTACCGAGCCGGAAGAACTCAAATTATTAATTGAGCGCGATTTTGGAATAATGACGGGATTACCGACTTCAGAAATTGTATCACGCTGCGCACCGGACATTATTATCGGCGACCCCATTGTTTATTTTTTATCCCCTGCCGGCGCTGAAACATTTCCTGATCTTATTGAGCGAGGAAAAAAAGTAATTACGTGGGTTCGTGAGCACAGCAACGCTGAAAGCGTTTTGCTTGTAACCCATGGTGACATTGGTAAAATGATTTACGCAGCTTATTATGATTTTGACTGGAAAGAAGTTTTAACGCAATTTCACTTTGGCAATTCTGAATTGTTAGTTTTATCTGATTCCGCTAAACCAGAAGAAAGGCATCTTAATAAAGTACGGCAGTATAATTCATAGTATGGAAATAGACTTTTCTAAATGGGAATATGAATTCCAGCAGCGCAATACGCAGCCAGTATTAATGGCCGATACATGGTTGCGCGCCCTTAACTATACTTTTAAAGAAGAAATCGCCCTGCCAGTGGCGGATTGCATGGATTATATATTCACAGCTGATGGCAAGGGCTGGGTAAAGAAAGATCAGAAAAGACATATATTGTCATTAATGAGAGAGGCCTGCGCACATGAAAAATATTTTATATATATACGTGAGCGCTTAGAGAAGCGCGTGCTGGATTTGCGAGAGGTTGTTGCTAGAATTTTACACACATACGAGAGAGCCAACGCACAGGAATTAAAACAGCTATGGCAAGATTATACTATTGCTTTGGAACATATAGTTCCCTGGTTTTGGATTCCTTGGTATATAACCGAAGAAAATATTATTGTTGATAAAGCACGATTTTTATTTGAACCCTATAAACATGATGTTGAGAAAATTACTGACTTTAATAATGCTTTGATGATTTTAATAACTTCTGAAAAGAAAACAAAGTTTCAGAAAGAACAATTTGAATTTATTAAATTATTGGATTTTAATACACAGGGAATAGATACGGATAAATTTACTCAGGCTAAAGTAGATTATTTAAAGAATTTCGCTTTTCTAAAAGCATTTGTTGTTCCGCCGTGTTCATCAACAAGCATGGAAGAATTAGATCAGCAGATTAAAGAAGCAAGAGATAGAAATCATTTTGAAGATTTTTCTGTGCAGGAAAAACGGCTAAGAAAGGAAGTAGAAATTAAGAAACAGCTTATTGAAATAATTAGCAAAAATGCAGAATTAATACAGTTTATTGTCTGGGCGCAAGAGTTTGGTTATTTATTGACTGCGAGCGTGGAAGATATATATGAATTAATTTCTCATACCTATTTATTCCACCAAAAGATTGCTCAAGTGCTCAAGCTTTCTTATATTGATCTAAGCGCATTAACTAGCGACGAAATAAGCAGAAGTTTAAATGGAGAAATAAACGCAAAAGATTTAAATTTGGGTGCTCGACAACAAGGTTATTTTTTTCTTCAAGAGAATGGAAAGCGCCGAGAAGCTTTCGGACTAGAAGCTCTAGAATTGAGTGCCGAAATAAACAAAAAGGTTAATTTAGTAGACAGAAAGAATATTAAAGAAATGCAGGGGCAGCCAGCAATGCCGGGAATTGTTAAGGCCAAGGTTCGTTTAATGTTAACGGCTCATGATATTGATCTGTTAGTTCCCGGAGAAATATTAGTAGCTTCAATGACTAGCCCCGATTATGTACCTGCCATGCGGCAAGCTGCTGGTATAATTACGAGTGAAGGCGGTTTGCTATGTCATGCAGCTATAATTTCTCGAGAGCTTGGCAAGCCTTGCGTTGTTGGAACAAAAATAGCTACCCAAGTTCTTAGTACAGGAGATGAAATTGAAATGGATGGAACAACGGGGAAGATAATATTAATAAATAAATAAAATATATGAAAAGAGTTTTTATTATTCATGGATGGTCGGGTACGCCCGACGAAGGTTGGCTCCCCTGGCTTGGCAAAGAATTAGAAAAAAAAGGTTGCGTAGTTAGTATTCCGGCCATGCCCGAAACGGATCATCCGCGTATAGAAACTTGGGTTGATTATTTAGCAAAGCTAGTAGGCAGACCAGATGAAGATACCTATTTTGTTGGGCATAGCATTGGTTGCCAAACGATACTGCGCTATCTCGAAACTATTGATACAAAAGTGGGCGGTGCGATTTTTGTTGCTGGGTGGTTCGACTTAGAAAATCTTGAAGATGATGAAACAAGAGAAATAGCCAAACCATGGATGGAGAACTCTCTCAGTTTACAAAAAGTACAGCAGGTTTTGCCTCTTTCGACATTGATTATTTCCGATAATGATTGGTACGGAGCTTTTGAAAAAAATAAAGAAAAATTTGCAGAACTTGGATCAAAAATAGTTGTCATGCATAACGCTGGGCATATTACCCAAAGTGATGGCTATTATGAATTGCCAGAAGCATTGGCGGAGTTTAATTTATTAACGAAAAATTAATATATGTCCATGGAATCCCAGCACTATAATCAAATATACTCGGAGAATGAAAAAACTTTTGGAGATGGTAAGCCGGAAAAGGTTGTTGAGGATATTCTCGCGTATTGCTCCGAAGGAAATGTTTTAGAATTAGGCGCTGGCCAAGGAAGAAATAGTTTGTTTTTAGCACAAAAGGGTTTTAATGTTATTTCTCAAGATCTTTCAGAAGTAGGAGTTGAACAAATTAACAAGAAATCAATTGAAGAGGGCCTGTCCCTTAAAGCTATTGTGGGCGACGCCCGTACCGTGGATTTTGAAAAAAGTTTTGATGTGATTGTGTCAACCTATATGTTACATCATCTTAAGAATGAAGAGGCTCGAAAGGTAATACAAAAGATACAAATGGCTACGGTAAAGGGAGGATTAAATGCCCTTGCTGTTTTTACCAAGGATGGAGATTTTTATAATTTTTTCCCCAAGAAGAGAGAAAATTTTTATCCCGAAAAAGATGAGTTAAAGAAACTGTATGAGGGCTGGGAGATTGTTGAGTATAAAGAAGAGCAAAGCCGGGCAATAAGAAAACATGAAGACGGAACCCCTATGATGAATATCGCGGCCCGGTTGCTTGCTAGAAAGCTTTAAAGCTATACTGGTACTATGAAATCAAAACAACATTCAATTTTAGTAACTGGTTGCGCTGGATTTATTGGCAGCAATTTTGTTACTGCGTTTAGAAAAAAATATCCTACGCAGATAATTATTGGTTTGGACGATTTATCAACTGGTCGTAAAGAAGCAGTAGCTTCTGATATTTTTTATCACGGATCAATTACTGACGCCGAATTAGTGAAAAAAATATTTTCTAAACATAAGCCCGAATACGTTTTTCACTTCGCTGCTCAGCCGCGTGTTTCTTACTGCGTTGAACATCCTGCGGAAACGACTAATATTAACATTGACGGTACGGTAATTTTATTAGAGGCGGCCAAAGAGTATAAAGCAAAGCGATTTATTTTTTCATCAACTTCTGCGATTTACGGCCCAGTAAAAAAATTACCGGTCAGTGAAACAAAAAACGCTGCGCACCCTGTTTCCCCCTACGCGCTGCATAAATATAGCAGCGAATGGTTTTGCCGGCTCTTTAGCGAGTTATACGGCTTAGATACCGTATGCTTCCGTTATTTTAATGTCTTCGGCCCCGGGCAATACGGCGATTCAGCCTACTCAACAGTTATCTCTGCTTGGCTGGAAGCGCTCTATTTCCCAAAAAAGAAAAAGCCTTTTATTGAGGGCGATGGCAAGCAGTCTCGCGATTTTTGTTACGTTGATGACGTTGTTGCGGCTAATCTAAAAGCCATGTCATCAAAGCAGGCGCTGAAGGGAAAGATTATTAATATCGGCAGCGGCACTCGAATTGAAATAAGAGAAGTACGAACATTAATTGAAAATTATACGGGCAGCTATTTAGATCTCGAACAGCGACCGCCTCGACTTGGTGATATTCGCCACACGCAGGCCGATATACGATTGGCAAAAAAGGTTTTGGGATATGTCCCTGGGGTAAATTTCAATGAAGGATTACGGCGTACCGTTAAATGGTTTAAAGAGAGGAGAAAATAAATTGCTTTTACGCTATTATATGACCTATACAAAAACTATCATGGCTATCTTTGTTCTTCTTCTTATTGTCGGAGGGGTATGGTATGTATTTGATTTAAAGAACAATGCAATCTCGACAATTTCCAGCGGTACGCCTTCTCCTTCTGAGGAGACAATCGAAGCGGGCTATAAGAAGTATGTCAGTGCGAACAGTGATTTCTCTGTTGAGTATCCGGAAAATTATACTGTGAATGATAGATATGTGTATATGGCGCTTGGACCAGAAAAAGATATTTCCGGGGTCGCTTTTATTATTCCGGAAGCACTTATGACGGGAACGAATTTATCTCGCGGCAGCTATATGAGTATTGAAAAGCGGGTTGTTGAAAAAGATTGCAAGGCGGCTGATTTTCTAAGCGTCGCGCAAACGCAAAATGATGTTATTGAAAATGGGCGAAATTATAATGTTGCAACCTCTCAAGATGCCGGCGCCGGCAATTATTACGAAGAAACGGTTTTTGCTAGCGCCGACGGCACGAACTGCTATGGTATGCGCTTATTTTTACACACTACGGCAGTAGGCAACTACGAGCCCGGAACAATTAAGGAATTTGATAGACAGCAATTCGTTACAGCCTTTAATCGTTTTCGCTCGACTTTTACCCTGCTCCCCAAGAAGGATTAACAGCAAGTTTTTACGGGTGTATACTTGTAGTATAAAGGTCGAAGCC
>CALMNI010000025.1 GCA_937868555.1 uncultured bacterium
GATGGCAATTCCAATATGAATATCTTCAAAGAAATAGCCAAGCTTAATTTCCCTCCCGATCAATACATAATCGTTGGCAGCGGAATTATGGCGGTTAAAGGTATTCGTGAAGCCAATGATCTAGATATCATTGTCACGCCCGAGTTATTTGAAAAATGTAAAATCGAGGGTTGGGAAATCCACCCATGGACTAAAGAGGGTATACCTGGCAAAGAATGGCTGAAAAAGGGTATTATAGATTTATATGTTCAACTAAGTTTAAAGGGCGGGGGAGTTTCGGCCAAAGAGTTATTGAGAGATGCTGAATTTATTAATAGCGTCCCTTTTATTACTCTTGAAAATCATATGAAATATAAGGCCGAGTTTGGTCGCCCACAGGATCTTGCAGATATTCAAATGATAAAGGACTATTTATCTAAAAAATAAGCCTTATGACTAATACAAAACCCCAATGAGATACGTCGCTTTTCTTCGAGGCATCATGCCTATGAACCCAAACATGCGCGGCGAAAAGTTGCGTGAAGTTTTTGAAAGCCTCGGCTTTACGAAGGTCGCAACCGTCATTGCAAGCGGCAATGTCATATTTGATTCTCCCTCCACGAGCGTTACCGCGCTCGAAAAGAAAATAGAATCAGCTTTACCGGAAAAACTCGGGTTTTCAAGTACGACTATTATCCGCAGCCAAGAAGAGATTGAGAAGTTGATGAAAAAAAATCCTTTTAAGGGCGTTAAGGACGAGAAGCCGAATTATTTAGTCGTAACCTTTTTTAAAGATCGCCGCGCTGAGCTATGTACTGTCTTAGATTTGGATGCGATGGAGGCTACAAAATATATGAGCAGTATTGAAAAGAAGCACGGCAAACAAATTACAACCCGCACCTGGAAAACCATTGGCCGGGTTTTAAAGAAAATGGAAATTCTTTAATCATATGCAGCCGCTACCAAAAAGTTTAGAAAAATTCATACATACCATTCAAACTGAATTGCCCATTCTCTTAGGCGAAACGCTTTTTGGCCTCTATGTATATGGATCGATTTCCTATAATGCTTTTGATAGGCGCAAAAGCGATGTTGATATTATCGCTGTCCTTCATCGTCCCTTGAATGACCTCGAGCTCAAAAAGATACGAAAGTTTTATAAGACCAGGCTGGATCAGGATTGGGTGAAACGGCTGGAAATGGATTATGTTGTATTATCTTCTCTAAAAGATTTTTCTCTTGCCCTGAAGAATGGTTTTAAGGCGACGCATCTAGCGCATGGAACATTGCACCGCAATGCTTTCTCAGACGGCGGCAACCCGCTTAATTGGTTGAATATATATCAGACGGGCATAGCTTTATTCGGTCCTTTACCTAAAAAATTTGTTCCCGTTATTAGCGAAAAGATTATTCTCGCCGGGCAAAGGCGGGCTTTTGATGAAATGAAATCTTTGTATCACAAGTGGATGAAACGGGATTTGTGGCATCAAGTATATATGGTCGTAATGATGAATAGAATTGCCTGCGCTTTGCGGACTGGGCGAATTCTTTCTAAAGCAGCCGCCGCGCAGTGGGGACTAAAAAATCTTCCCCACCAATTTCGTCCTCTTATGAGTATCACCTTGAAAAAGATAGCAAATCCTAAGGGTAAACCCCTAAAAGAAATTACCGCCGCTTTGCCGGAATTAATGGAATATGTTGATATGCTTTTTAAGAAGAAGAGCGGCCTTAAGGCTAGGTTTGTTAAAATCTCTTCGCGCGGGACGTAAGCGTAAAAATCCTCCCGGAGAGATAATTTGCTTGAAATCTAGAAAAACCTATATAATTGTTTCATAATATCTATTTATGAGTAATCCAGAACAAGGAATATTCCAAGCGGCTGAACATCAGGAAACACTGAAAACTATTGAAATACCCGAGCAAGAAATGGAGTGCTTACATGCTATAAAAGATTTTGTCGATACCCTTTCCGAAAAAGAATATGATGACTTTGATGGGCCCATTGGTTATCCTTTAGGTACTAAGCAAAAAATTGAGGATCTTTTGAAAGAAAAAATTGCTGAAATAGAAAAGCGAGATGGTCCCTTAACTCAAGATAATAAGCTTTCTACATACCTTGAAGAAAGAGCAAAGGCTCAGTATGAAATTTGTCGAGATATACTGGAATACCAAAAAGATCAATTAGCGAAATTGTGCGAGTTTATAGAAAAACAAAATATTTGGAAAAGTAAATTCACAACCGCGTCAAACGTTAATTTTCAATTATATAGCGACAACCCAGTGGAAGACTTTAAAGCCTTATTAGCTCAATCAGAAGAGCTCCATGCCGAAAGATCATTTGCGCAGCAAAACCGTAATTCTCTATACTATGTGTCTAATGCTGGCGCTTCGCTGCGTATTAAGACAGATGTTATGTATGGAGAGGGAAGCATTCGCAATGCATTGCAAAAGCCCATGGAAACTATTCTGTATGTCGATGACATAACTGATCATGAAAAATATAGAGCATTATTAAATACAGTTTTGCCACCAGTCGCTATAAAAGGAACCGCATTCTATCCTAAAAAATATATCTCCTTCGAGCCGAAGATTGCTTGCCAAGTTGATGAGTATGCAACTAAGGATTTTAGGGAACATAGTTCTGGAAAATTTACTTCGAAAATTAATATATCGAAAAATAATGAAAGCATTATCGTAAAGGGCTATGAAATTAGTCACGGAGGCCATTATATAAATAAAATATTTTTTTCAAAATAAGATAGGCTTACCCTGATGAAAATTATAAAAAAATCTAACAATACATTTATCCGTGAAGATGCCCATGGCGGCAGCGGGGGACGGAAGTTATTGTTAGATGACAAGGAAATACAGAATATACAGGGCATGACGCATGGCTTCCTGCCGGCTGGCGCTACTTTTGCCTGGCATATGCATGAAGACCTGAATGAAGTCATGCTCGTTTTAAAAGGCGAGGGAACTGTGCGCGATGAAGATGGTACGTATCCGTATGCTCCAGGAGATGTATTTGTTTTTCCAAATGGGGTTTTTCATGAAATTCAAAATACCTCTAATGAAGAGCATGAATATATTTTTGTACGGATTTATGAATAGAAAGAGCATGTAAAAGGCCGCTTAAAGCGGTCTTTTGATTTTATATAGGTAAAAGGTATAATGAGCTATATGGAAAAATATTTAGAATTTACTAAAAAACTCGCTAAAGAAGCTGAGGAAATAGCTTTAAGGTATTTTAGTTTTGAAGTGGAAAATACTTGGAAAGAAGATAATACCCCACTAACGAAAGCCGATACAGAAATTAATGATTTAATTATACAGAGAATAAACGAAACGTACCCAGAACATAGTATTTATGGAGAAGAGAAAAGTGATAGGAAGGAAAATTCAAAATATATCTGGGTTTGTGACCCAATAGATGGAACAATGGCCTTTTCTTGTGGCTTACCGCTGTTTGTTTTTTCTATTGCTCTAGTTGATCAATCAAACGGTTTGCCTGTTTTAGGATTAATAAATGATCCGGTAATGAAGAATATGTATTGGGCGTATACCGGCAGCGGCGCATATAGAAATGGCAAGAAAATATCTGTGTCAAAAAACGACACGTTCTTGAATACATATACACTCACCGGTGCTTCCGGAAAAGATGTTGGTTTTTCAAATTTATCGGTCCATACATTGCTAGGTGACCAAAAATCAAGAGTAATGAAATTTCCTTCTTTTGTTTATGGCGCTATTCAAGTAGCTAATGGTAAATTTGCTGGCGGAGCATTTTACGGTAAAGATGGCCATGATATCGCCGCATTAAAAATTATTACCGAAGAAGCTGGCGGCAAGGTTACTGATTTAAATGGCCAAGAAAGAAGATATGATGAAAATGGAATCGGCTGCATTGTTTCAAATGGAATATTGCATCAAGAATTATTGGAAATCGTTCAAACTGGAAAATTAACCGCGCACGATTAAGTATGGAGGAATCACTAGAAAAATTTAGAAATATTGTTATTGAAAACTTTTCTCGAAAAGAATTCAAATACCATGAATGGATGGTTGAGTATCATTTAACAATTGTTGAACGCCTAGCGATGGAGTTGTGCGATATATATACTGATGCCGACAGGAATATTGTCCAGGCCCTTGTGTGGTTTCATGATTTCGGCAAACCTATAGATGAGGAGAATGAAAGAGCGGTTACCTTATCTGAAGGGCCAAAGGTAATGCTTGCATGTGGATTTCCGCAAGAGTTTATAGATGCTGTTGTTGAACGATGGAAGCTTATGGAACAGAAAAATGAAATAGATATTCGTACTACCCCAATAGAAACGCAAATCGTTTCTTCGGCCGATGGCGCCTCGCATTTTACGGGTGTATTTTATGCTAGTTATTTTAATGAAGACGGCGATGATTTTATAACAACGCAAAAGGAGCTGGCGGAAAAAATAACTAAAGACTGGGAACGAAAGATTGTGCTTCCGGAAGTCAAGAAGGCGTTTGAAAGTAGGTATAGACAGGCACGAGAGCTGCTCGGCGAATTTCCCCATGCATTTTTAAAGTAGTTGCTAGGACTGAGAAAAAAATTATGAACGAAGTTAAGCAAACCATAGTTATTAATAAACCAGCGCGCGAGGTTTTTGATTTTATTGTTAACCCTCATAATACCCCGAAATGGGTATCTTCTGTTGTTGAGGAAAAAATTAATGAAAACTCAATTAAAATTGGGACTTTGTATAGTAACCGCGGTACAGATGGAAATTGGAGCGAGTTTGAAGTAACTGATTTTGAGGAGGGCCACATATTTGAACTTACTAAAAAGAATGATAGTCATCATATAAAGTATATGTTTGAGTCATTGGATGACGGATCATGTAAACTCGAGTATCATGTATGGGTTGCGGAAGGAGAAGTAAGCGAGCGTTTTTCGTCCGACCGTATTCAAGAAATTTTAAAGAATCTAAAAACGGCCGTAGAAGCAATTAATTAATATGAATTATTATGTCCTTTGTTAAAGTGTGGTCGAAAAGGCATTCATTAAGATTGGGAGAGAATTGGTCATTTGGGCCACTTCAGTTTGAACATATCTTCAATGTTAAGTTTCCTAATCAGTTTATAGGCTATAAAGACGGCTTTGGGACGGGATTTTTAGATAATGAAATGTTGCAGCAGTGTTATACAAAGGTAATTGCTGAAATATATAGGATGGGCTTTGAGGAATATTTCGAAAAGAGAGCTTTGCCGGTATTCGAATCTTTTTTAGATTTTTCCAAAACAATTCCCGTTAAGATGCAGAAGCAATTATCAAGTCAAGAAATTTTTAATATTTGGAAAGACTTTATAAACAGAGAAGATGAATGGATGAATTATGTTTGGATGGTTTTCCTTTTGGATGATGGGTTGACGAAGGAGATAAAGAAAAAGCTTGAAGAAATACAGTTTAGCGAAATAGAACGTTTATTGCCGGCCATGGTTGCTCCGGAAAAGAAGACCGCCGCCTACAAGCTCAAAAAAGAATTGCTTCGCTTAGCGGCATTATTGGAAGCAGGTGAGGTAATTGACAGGGATCTTGAAGAGATAACAAGGACATATGGTTATTTTTCAATTTTAAACATGGACGAATCTCCTTTAGAGATTGATTACTTTAGAAATGAAGTCGAAAAATTAGTTAGTATGAATCCCTCTCATGCCTTAAAAAGCATGGAGGAGGATGAGGCGGGAATAGAGGACCTTTATAGGGAAGTACGGGAGAAGCTTGCTTTGCATCCCGATATACTAAGATTAGTAGAGGCCTGCAAAAAGGTTGCGTATTACAGAGAGTATAGAAATGATTTGCGCCAGGAAACTTATTATTACGCTAGGCATTTGTATGCTGAAATAGCAGAGAGATCAGTCCTTTCTAGTGGTGATCTTATTTTTGCTACCAGGAAAGAAATTGAGGAATTTTTATCTGATAATAAGAAAATAAACAAAGATTTTCTTCTGCAAAGAAAAACGCTCAGTGCTGTTATTTCAGATTACAATATAGGGTTAGTCTCGTATGAATTTGATAGCGAAAAAGTGATAGAATTGTGGCCGGAAGAGGATGTTGCTACTGATGTAAAAGAATTCCGAGGGATAACGGCATTCGCGGGGAAAGTAACTGGTACAGCAAAAGTAATATTTGATGTTACTAAGCAAGCAGATGATTTTGAAGAAGGAGATATTTTAATAGCTACTACGACTAATTTGTCTTTTATTCCATTGATGAGCAAAGCTGCCGCCATAGTTACTGATGAAGGCGGCTTACTAACCCATACGGCTATTATCGCGCGAGAGTTAAAAAAGGTGGCAATCGTCGGCTGTAAAGTTGCAACAAAGATTTTAAAAGACGGAGACAGCATTGAAGTTGACGCAAATGTAGGAATAGTGAAAGTTTTAAGTTAATAAAATAATAATTTTCTATGAAAACATATATCTGGGCTTTTGCCCTCGGCCTCGTCGCCTTTTTCCTCTACCTTGTCACCGCTCCATTTTTATCGGAGTTATGGGTATTGATCGGCTTTTCTCTTATCGCCGGAATGTCCATTAGCTTTATGGCTCCAGAACTACGCCTTGAACATTTCATAATCAACTCGGCGTTTT
Source organism: uncultured bacterium (assembly GCA_937868555.1). Taxonomy (GTDB): domain Bacteria; phylum Patescibacteriota; class Patescibacteriia; order Patescibacteriales; family Patescibacteriaceae; genus Patescibacterium. Next base: position 6,607 of record CALMNI010000025.1, read on the forward strand.
CAAGCCTTATTTATGGACTGGTCATTACATGCCTTAACTCAATTTGGCTCAATGGCTTGGCGCAAACACCTTTTGATGCGAGATATTTCCTTGAAATGGTTTTTACTCATATTTTTTGCTTTTTCATAGCAACACTAGTCGCTTATGCGATTCGAGGAGTAGCTAGCCTTAATCAAAAGAGCACGAAGGAAAAAATACCAAGTCGCAAAAAGAGTTCGTCTGCCTAATATAGGCAGATTGAGGGATGTAATGCAAAGAGTCGGTTTAGCCTAGCCTCAAAACCGAAAATTTTATATAATTAATCAATACGCCGAGCCCCCTAAATTCGTCTATACAGGTGGTATAATTCTTTTAAATCCGCTATTTGATGCCAAAAAATGTAATCAAATTATTAATCTTAGCAATCCTGCTGTCAGTAGGATTTTTTTGCTTGCCGAACTCCGCCCAGGCTGCGATTAACCTTCTTACTAATCCCGGCGCAGAAACCATTGATTTTCGCGGTTGGAATCTTACTAATACCTTTGATGATGGCTGGTGGATTACGGGCGGTGATTACGCGCACAGCGGCTTGTATGGATTTATTTCCTCGTACAATTTAGATACCATGAGCCAGGAAATCGACCTCCTTGCTAAAGGTTATTCGACGGAGGCTCTCGACAATGAACCTTCAATTACGGCAAGTACCTTTGTGGCCGGCCACTGGCCAAACGCTAGTGATGCCTATAGAGTTGTCGTTGAACTTCGCGATCAAAGCCATAATGTCATTGATAGTTTTGATACTGGTGCGCAAGCAGCCGCCGGCGACCATGTGTGGACGCAGATTTCCCATACCTTTACGAATTACGGCCCTGGCGTTCGTTATATTTATTTTCGGCAAGAAGGCGATGATGCGGAATTTTGGGCGGGTAACTACGGCACCGTATTTGATGATGCTTCCGTAACTATAGGCGGAGCGGGACCAGCGTTGTCTATTACTGCTCCCGGTAACGGGCAAACGATTACTACTTGGTCGCCAAATGTTAACTGGGGAAATAGCACAAGCTGCAAGTATTCCTATGACGGCTTAACCTATACGACCGCTAATTGCGCAAGCCATGGCGCAGATATTATTCAAACGCAAACAACGTTGAATCCGACCTTATATATAGCAGGCATTGATGCAGCCGGAAATTCGACAGTTGTTTCTAGTACCTTTACTCAAACGCCAGCAAATCCTTTTACCTTCGGTTTAGTGGGACATTGGAAACTGGATGAAACAGTTCCTAATGGGTGTCCTGGAGGAAAAGATGCTTGCGATTCGAGCCTAAGCGGAAATCATGGCACTTACGCCGATGCATCGGCGCCTTCAACGGAAACGCCTTCAAGTCACTTTGTGAATACTCATTCATTGAGCTTTAATGGTAGCAGTGATTATATTACTATTAACCGTCCTGTCGCTGATGATTTCAGTATTTGCGCCTGGGTTAAAACAGCGACGCCGGGAAATACAACCAACCATTGGGAGACCGCCCCTATTCTTGATGCGGAAGTTCCCGGAGTCGCTAATGATTTCGGATTCGGTATTGATTCGAATGGACATCTCGCGTATGGCAATGGCGGCTTATATGATGCGACGGTTAATGGGGCAACGGTAGTAACGGATGATGCTTGGCATCATGTCTGTGTTACGCGTAAAGAAGCAACAAGGGAAGTTGAACTTTTTGTTGATGGTTCAAGCGATGCGACTGGCAGCACTCATTCGGCTGTTTTGAATTCCAGCGCTACGGCTCGCATTGGTTATGGACTGGACGGCACGGCTGCTAAATATTTTGACGGTCTTATAGATGATGTTCGTGTGTATGAGCGCGTCCTTCCTTCATCAAGCATACGCGACTTGGCGCAAGGCTATCATTCTACTGATCGTACGGCGCCAGTGATCACCCTCAATGGCAGTGCTTCGGTTGAGATTTATACCGGAAATCCCTATGTTGATGCTGGAGCAACCGCGCTTGATAATGCCGATGGTAATATAACGGGCAATATGACAATACTTAACACGGTCAATACTGCCGTCGCCGGTTTGTATACTGTTACCTACTCGGTATCAGATTCCTCGCTCAATGCCGCCAATCAAGTCGTCCGGACTGTACGAGTCATTGCTTCGGGGAGCAGTTTGCCTCCTCAAGCCTATGCTGCGCCTAGTATCCCAGATGGCGGTTTTCAGTTGAAAGGGGTTGCGCAAGAAAATAGTTCAAATATAACCATTACCTCTACCGCTGGATTAGATATTGCTTATCTTTCTCTCTCAACATCGCCGCAATTTATAAACGCTACTTTGACCCCGTACAAGCCAGTTGTTGAATGGAATCCCTGCGCTGCTTCCGGCGAATGTCCAAAGGCATCATACACGGCATACGCAAAATTTTATACCACCTGGGGGCAGGCAAGCTCGGTGCAAACCTTTACTATATCATTGCCTCAGCGAGTTTTGAGCGCGCCGTTAATTAACACGCCTAAGGCGGCACCAAAAAATGTAAGCAAGAAACTTGTTATTACAAAAACGCTTAT
>CALMNI010000026.1 GCA_937868555.1 uncultured bacterium
TGTAAATGAAATTATTAGAGAGTAACGAAGTTTAAACAAGGCCTTTCACATAACGCCAGGCATTTGCGCAGTTCGGATATTTGTTGCTGAGTCTGCCAGGCGTTGTTGCTTATTAAAGAAACGAAAATTTTACGACATCGTAAAGCCCAAATTGGAAACCGGCCGCGCTATAATAGCTAAAGATTGGTAGCGATATGTTGCTGAAATTCCATTCGTCCGCCCGAATTGCGCAAATGCCTTTGTTAACCGCGAACGGCAAGTTTTGAACTGCTAGAAAGTAAGGCTTAAACTGTTCAAACCTAGCTTCAGTGGAGATTTCCTATGGAGTTAAAAGTTTAAAGAGAGAAGAATTCACTCGTCAAAATGGCTGGGTAGGTTATGGTATTTTGCTGCCAACCGTTGAGGAGCAAAAGGAACAAAATGCTAAGACTAATTGAGTCTCGGTTTGAATTGAGAAGATGTTAGAGAAAAAGGCGAGAGCGGTTGTTTAAGTCAAAGAACTTTTCGGCAAGCAATACTGCTTGAGCTACGGTACGGTTTATGGGGAATTTAAAAATGTAGCGAGCTGATGTTTCCTATTAGGGTTAAGGCATACCGCTCCGGCGGAACGAGCCCAGACTTCAGGAAAATTGTGGTAGTGGAATTTGAAAAGAAGCCACTGCAGAAATTGCTAAGAATAATTACGGCTAAAAGCGGGTATGAGCAGAAGCAAATTGAGGAAGATCGAATGAGTTTTAATCAGGAATGCCAGAAGAACTTTTCAACTGACTGAGAATTACTGTTTAGCTGTCAACACAGTTTGCGGTTAACGGCAAAAAATTGCCGCAGTTTGGGAATTTGTTGCTTTGTCAGCCCGTTGCTGCTGCCAATAAAGATGAGAATTTTTACTTGAACTACAAAGAAGCCAGCGGCACTAAGCGGCGTAGCCAGATCTCCGCTGGCGGGTAAATTAACTGTCAAGCCATTTTACTGGAGATGAATTGCGCCTAACAGCCGAGAATATAATTGTCTGCCCGAATTGCGGCAATTTTTATGTTAGAAGCGGCGATGAGATTTATAAGGCGAACTTAGAGTGTTCAGATTAAACTAATATTCTTGGTGAGTTGTCCGCAGAGACTTACAAAAACCGAATGGGTTGCTTAGATGGAAACTTTAAAGAATTGAACTGGCAAAACCCCGCCGCTGCTAACGTTCGAGCATTGACGCAAGCTGGGAATAGTTGCGCTGTCCGCCCGGTTG
>CALMNI010000027.1 GCA_937868555.1 uncultured bacterium
ATAAAATTATAAAATTTTCTACTTAGTTGCAAAAATACTGCGCTTATAGGAATCAAGGTTTTCTAATGCGATGCCAGTTCCTTTGGCAACGCACAATTGGGCTTCATCAGCGACATAGGCAGGAACATCGGTTGTCCTATACAGCAACTGATCAAGATTGCGCAACTGCGAGCTGCCTCCTGATAGCACCATGCCCTTATCCATAATATCGGAAGAAAGTTCAGGCGGAGTATCGCGCAGAACGTTTTTTGCAGCTGCAATAATGGCCTCTAATTCATTTTGGATTGCTTCGGTAACATCATCGGAAGTCACAATAATATTCCGCGGCAAGCCCGTAATAATATCGCGTCCGCGGATTTCCATTGTCAATTTATCTTCCAGATATAAAGCGCTGCCGATATTTATTTTTATTTCTTCGGCAGTTCTCTCGCCAATAACTAAATTATATTTGCGACGTATGTAATCAATAATGGAGGAATCGAAACGATTGCCTCCAACGCGAACAGAAGTGGAAGTTACAACTCCGCCCAAGGAAATAACGGCCATTTCCGAAGTGCCGCCGCCAATGTCAACAATCATATGGCCCGAAGCTGAACCAATGGGAATATCGGCTCCAATCGCTGCGGCCACCGGCTCTTTAATGATGTAAGCGGCTTTAGCTCCCGCGGCGATAGTAGCATCTATAACAGCGCGGCGCTCTGTTGAAGTAATACCGGCTGGAACAGCAACCATTACTTCGGGACGGAATAAGCGTACTCCCGCCAGTGCCTTGTTAATGAAATAACGAAGCATTGCTTCGGTAGTGTGATAATCGGCGATAACTCCATCTTTTAAAGGCTTAATCGCCATGATATTTCCCGGCGTGCGGCCGAGCATATCCTTAGCTTCATTTCCAACTGCCAAAATTTTCTTATCTGTCATGGAAATTGCAACAACCGAGGGTTCATTAATAACAATTCCGCGGCGCGGGACATGCACCAAGGTATACGCTGTGCCAAGATCGATGCCAATTCGTTTTATAAACATAGTTAAAAATTGATGAGGAAACTGCGGTCGATAGTTAAATCGCCTTGGCTCGTAAAGCGGCCGGGCTCAGGCGTCTTTGAATATAAGTTTGAAGGATTATAGGATTTTATCTCATTATTAAAGCGAACGTCAACTGACAAGGAAGTCGCTCCGCTCCCCGGCTGTTTTTGCACTAAAAGGCTATAGTTTTTATAGGTTTTCATATTTTCAGCCATGCGGCGGGGAAGCTTATATTGGAATACGAGCTGGCCGGTACTACGCAAAGGAATAATAATATATGCCCCAAAATATGTTTTGCCAAGTTCATCACCCGAAGTAACGGATCCAGCAACCGCACCAGAACTTTTGATTAGCGTTGCCCCCTCAGGAACATACAAGCGAGTATAGCTTTGATACCGGCTTGTCTTCCAGCTCGGTCCCCCGGGATTTGAATAACTAAGCGTTGCCGTTGCAATAAGATCGCCGGCGCTGTTGGGTTCAAGCGTATACGTAATATTCCGCTTCAACACTGCATCGGTCTTTAAAGCTCCCATGTTAGCGTCAACTGCCATGAGATAATCGCCCCAGGTATGCTCAACTTCTCCAGACCATTGCTGTTCGCGAATTATTTTTTCCAAAGCAGGATCTTTGGAATACAATAAAACGTTTTTCCTTGTCATTGTGTCTCCCACTAAACGTATCATTTCCGGCCATCTGTCCAAGGGCAAATCAAGCAATTTTTCTTTCAGGGCTTTAGCGATGCCTCCTATTACTTCTTTGCGATGCCATGAGGGGACACCTAGGCGTACAAAATCTTTTTCAACTTTATATTGAAGAAGATCAAGGAAATTTTCCGGCGTATACGTTTCATCTTCAAAAGTAATAGGTCCCGTCAATGACATTAATTCGCTAATAAGCTGCGGCGTAATAGCAATAACTCCGTTAAAATTCTGTATATCATCCGGCTTATCCATGGCGCTATTCTCTAAGCGATAAAATTCAAGAATCTTTTCCGCTGATGTCGGCCAATCCGGCGACCAGTTGGCATCACGCAAATACCATTTGTCTACTAAATATTTTTTTATCGGTTCAGGCGGCGTAATCGAAACCTTATCTTTAACCGGCATATCAAGATGGTAAACATCATGCGTTTCAAAACGAGTAAAATCGCCATCCTTAGTTTGGATTATTCCATAGGTGCCAATAAAGCCGCCGGTAGGCCTAAGCTCATCGCTATTTTGTAAAATAAATAAATAATTAGAAGTTTCAGGATATCCCAGCAGTGCCGGCAATAATTGGGTTAGAGGCGAAGCGGCATCTAAGGTTTTTTTGCCATTGCTAATTTTTTCCTTAAGTTCTTGAATTTTTATATTCAGCGGCGGCAGCCAGCTAAAAGAACGTACCGCATCAATCTCTTTGTAGCTCGTATCAAGCGCTGCTTCAATGGCAACTAATTCTGCAGGTGCTTTATAAATTGTTGAAAGAATACGGCGCTTCTCTTCAACAGGCAACTTCGAGAAGCTAGTACCGCCATTAGTTCCAATGATTTCATGTAAGCCATACGCATAGGTCGTCCCGCGGCTCATTGCTTCAGATAAAGCTTGTCCGCCCGCTGCTAAATGACGAGCATCCTTTTTATATGCAGCAATGAAAGGAATATATTGCAAGGGTCCAATGGAAATTTTATCGAGCTGCTCACCAGCCGCCTTAAAAGCGATTACCGCTTCTTTCGCGTTTTCACTTGCCTTGAGAAGATCGCCAGACTGCGCGACGAATAAGCCTTGCTCCAAGCTTTTTTTTCCTTGAATTACGCCCTTAGAAATCGCTCCCAAATGATTGAGGTTAAAAGCGATAAGTCCCAAACCGACAATTAAAAATCCGAGGATAACAAAAAAAAGCGTTTTAAGGAAACGTAGCCAACGCGGGTTTTTTGTTGTTTTTCGTAAGTATCCCCTATCCTGTTTAAGATTCGAAGATTCTGACTGATAATTGGGCAATAAATTAGTCATAGATACCGATAGTATAGCATAGTCTTATTAAGGGCCCAATGTACGTATTTACTCGGTTCGCAAAGCTTCGATAGGATCAAGCTTGGCGGCTGCACGGGCTGGCGTAACGCCAAAAACCACTCCGAAGACCAGGCTAAAGGTGAAAGCAACAACATAGGCCTGCAAGGGCACGGCAAAAACCCAATTAAAGCCCAAGAAATTTTTTGCCACAAAAGAAATAAGAAATGAAATAAGAGTTCCTATGGCGCTGCCAACGATTCCTCCTAACAAGGTAATCAAAACCGCTTCAACTAAAAATTGCTTAAGAATATCGCCTCGCGTTGCCCCTACAGCCTTGCGCAAGCCTATTTCCATTGTTCGCTCCGTAACCGCGACATACATAATATTCATAATCCCAACGCCGCCAACAACTAAAGAAATCGCAACAATGGCGAGCAACAAGAACGTCAAAGCATTTGTAATAGTATCGAGCGTCGCCATTGACTCTTCCATTGTTGTAACGCGAAAATCATCTTTAATCGGATCGGTAATTTCATGCCGTTCCCGCATAGTATATTTAATGTCCTCAGCCGTAGCGGCCGCTCCCTTTACATCAGCAAGCTGATGCACCATATAAGAAATATAATCCGTTCCCATGAGTTTTTTCTGCAGTGTTCGAATAGGCACGTAAATATAATCATCAAAATTCATAAACATGACTGCTCCTCGTGGTGCCATGACGCCAATAACCGTAAAACGTTCGTTGCGCAATTTCACCGACTTGCCAATAGCGTCGCTATCGCCGAATAATTTCTCTTTCATTCCCTGACCTATAACAGCGACGGGAGATAAGCTCTTATCTTCCGCCTCGGTAAAAAATCTTCCCTCGGCTATTGTTGAACCGGCATCAATATCGATGTAGGCCGCGCTTGTCCCTAAAATAAAAGCACGGCGCAACTCGTTTCCGTAACTTGCTTGCTCTTGCGATAAGACAGCGCCATAGCCGCTAATAAGGTTTGGCAGTTTTTTTACCGCCTCCATATCGTCAACGGTCATGGTCGTAACTTGCACGCCTGAAGCCTGAGCGTTGCCTGATTGATTATCACCGGCCGAGCCTGTTTTATTGGAAGGGACTTTTATTTCCGTTATTACTGTATCAGTTCCGAAAGACTCGACTTGTCCTAATACTAATCCCCGTATTCCCTCTCCGGCGGAATACACAATAATAACCGTCATAATGCCTATGACTAGTCCGAGCAAGGTTAAAACCGTGCGCATTTTGTTAGCGCGCATGAGTTTTAGAGAAGTTTTAATTGAAGATAGGATAGTCATGGTTGATTTTTATTCGTAGCGCAAGGCTTCAATAGGATCAAGCTTACTGGCTTTAGCTGCCGGGTACAGTCCAAAAACAAGTCCGACAGCAATAGAGACCGTAACCGCTAAAAGAATAGCGGATAAAGAAAAGCTAAAAGGCCAGCTATACCCGAGCTGCCGGGCGACTAAAGCAATTAACACTGACAGTAATTCGCCGACAATGATTCCAAAAATTCCCCCTGAAACAGTAATTGCAACCGCTTCAACTAAAAATTGAGCCATAATATCAAAACGGCGGGCTCCTACGGCTTGCCGCAGGCCGATTTCACGCGTTCGCTCAACAACGCGTATAAGCATGATGTTCATAATTCCAATACCGCCCACTAAAAGCGACAAGGCCGCCATGGCCGCTAAAAAGAATTTTAAGCCGTCTGTAATCGAAGTTAAAATATTCAAAGCATCGCGCGCACTGCGCACTGAAAAATCATCGCTATCGCCGCTTTGATCGGTTATGTTGTGCCGTTCCCGGAGCGTCATTTCAATATCTTGCACCGTCTGGTCAATATTTTCTTCGGAATCAACTTTAGCGCGCAGCAGTCCAAGATGGCGAACCCCGGCGATAGTTCGCTGCATGGTCGAGATGGGCAAAAAAACCTGATCATCATAATTTTGAAAAGCAACCGTCCCCCGCTCCGTCATTACACCGATAACGGTATATCCCGAATTCTTAAGGCGTATTGTTTGTCCTATGGGATCGCTTTGCCCAAAAAGCTCATCTTTGACGGTGCTCCCAAGAACAACTACGCGCGCCAAGCCGGTTTCTTCCTCACGCGTAAAAAAACGGCCACTCGCGATTTCTCCACCCTCAACATTTATATAATCAGCGCTCGTCCCGCTCAAATTCGTATCGTATTTTTGATCGCGCCAGGAAAGAGTGCCGACGCCGCGCGTAAAGGGCGCAACAGCGACTATATGCGGAGCATTGCTTTTCTTACGCAGTGCCTCAGCATCGTCCAAGGTTAAGGTTGTTATAGAAACCCCCATGACTGAAGCCGGCGGACCATTTTTTTCAGATTTTCCAGGTAAAACGCCGACAAGATTGGCGCCAAAGGTCTGCACTTGAGAAAGAATAAGTGACTGAGCGCCCGCGCCTATGGCCATAATAATTATCACCGCGGCTACGCCAATAATGAGGCCGAGCATGGTTAAAATGCTGCGGCGGCGGCTGGCATTAAGCGCCCTAAAAGCGCCTTTTAATGATTCGATGTAATATGATACATTCACAAACAATTTTATAATTTTT
>CALMNI010000028.1 GCA_937868555.1 uncultured bacterium
CTGCGTTTCATTTTCTTGATTAATGCCTCCCTCCGTAGAGCTTCGCTCCGTGTTGAAGCCTCTTCAGTATACAAAACCTTCCTTACCCGTCTAGAGGCCGTGTAATGGCTTCCCTTACCCATTTGGTGCTCTTTAAAGCGGCGCTTAATATCAGTTGTTATACCCGTGTAAAGACTTTTATCGCCGCATTGGAGAATATAGACAGTATACACATTAAAAATTCATGTCCCCGTCAACGCCAGCCCACGCATTCATAGTATTAAGTTTGGAGTGACCGGAAGCTTTCAAGTACAAAAACATTTGCAACTTATAAGCTGCTGCCCATTTTAGCATGCTTAATAAATACAAAGCGCGGCTTTGTTTCATAAATACCATTACTTCTTCATTAGCTTGTTCTTCAGTTAACGGCATAACAAGGGTGCGAATATCTTGAGCCTGCTTTTTCATGCGTTCATCAAAATTAGCTAATGTTAATGTTTCCGCTTCTTCGGCCTTGGCCTTGTAAACATCTTGATTGCCATTAACAACCGCTTCGGCAGTGGAAATAAAGACATAGCTGACATAACGCATCAGTTCAATCAAAGTGCGCTGGCTATCGCTAGGACGATAGGCGAGCTGCTCCTCAGTGGCTTTTTCTCCTAAATGTCGCATGATATCGATTTCTTTAACGATTTCATCGACTAACTGTTCTTTTGTAATCATAAAAATAAAAAATTATTAATAAATTAATTTGCTAGTTCTTCTAAAGCTCTTAGGCAATAAAATTTAATATCGGGCTTAAGGGACATAGTTTCAAGATCTTCTTTAGTTGCCCATTTCCAAGTATCGCTGCGATCAGAGCTTTCGTCCGGGACAACCGTATTAGTTTTCGAGGTCGCAAAATAGATCAAAGCAATATGTTCATGACTTTCATTAACTCTATGCCTATTTAAAAAACGAGCTGGGACTAATTCTGTAAAATTATCCTGTTTTTCCGTCGGCAGCGCATAGGGGCACTGCAAAACAATATCAAGACCAACTTCTTCCTTTGCCTCCCGAATAGCAGCCGCATTGGGATCTTCATCCAATTCTACATGCCCGCCGACGCCGAGCCAATTATCATACTTGTCATGCCAACGCAGCAATACGGTATTGTCATGGACAATGAAAGTATCCACTGTCCAATCTATTTTTTCATGAATGTGCGGCATGTTTCTATTTTAAGAACACCGTTGCTAATACACCCGCGGTTACCAGTATGCCTCCAGTAACATTTCCTACCGTTGGTTTTTCTCCTAATAAGACAAAGGCTAATACAATCGTTAAGGCAACGCTCAACTTATCAATAGGCGCGACTTTAGAGGCTTCGCCAATTTGCAAAGCCTTATAATAAAAGAGCCATGATAAACCGGTGGCAATTGCCGATAGGACAATGAATAAATATGAGTACTTAGAAATCTTAAAAAGATCTCCGGCATTACCTTGCAAAGCAACAATGCCCCAGGCAAAAACAACGATAATAACCGTTCGAATGGCAACAGCTAAATTGCTATCAACGCCCTTAATGCCAATTTTCCCAAAAATAGCGACTAGGGAAGCAAAGAATGCCGACAGAATTGCATATAGTACCCATGACATATATTTTTATTTATTAACTAAAGTTATAACAGCGATTTCAGGAGAAGTGCCGACCCGCTGCG
>CALMNI010000029.1 GCA_937868555.1 uncultured bacterium
GTTTTAGCACACCTAGTTTTACCAATCTATTGCGTGCATAAGCCCTATAATCCGCCAAACCGTCTCCATCCATATTGTTTATTGCCATTAGGCTTATAACTAGCGCCTCATTCGGGTCTTGTACATATTGCATAAGCCCGGTTAATGACTTAACAATGTTTTGACGCTTTGTCGTCCCACTTGGACCAACTTCGACTTGCACAGTTAATCTTGCTTTTTTGATATCATTTTCGTACGAAATAGCGCCATTCTTATTTATGGTTGATTTATAAAGCTGAACAGTACCCTGCGCGCCTTCCTTGGATATGGTTTTCATTTTCCGCCCAGGCTCAAAATATAATTCTTTTGCCATTTCCAGCCATACTTCACCACATCTTTTCATCGCGATCGCAAAATTAGACAGGTAAATGTAGGCTAAAGCGTCAATTTTCTCCTGTATTTTTTCAACTACCGTACCGCTAATCCCACCCATTATTTTTTCGCCCTCTTGTTGATTACCTAAGATGTCTTTAATGTCCATCTCGGTCAGCTCTAACAATGCGGCCGTTGCCTGCGGGATTGATGGGGGCTTTGTGTAAGCCAAAGGGCCTTGAGTTGGCAATAGATTACCCACAGGGTCTTTTAGCAAGTTAACCATCATAACCGAATAATTTTCAACATTATCAGATCGATACATGCTTTCAAAACCTTTTATTTGTTCTGGAGTAAATATAGGCTTTTCAACAGGAGATAGGGCGCTAATCTCTGCTAAACGGCTATATTGCATGTTTTTGAGCCTTTGCGGGTCTTTGGCTAAACGAACGTGACCCATGCAATGCTCTACTCCGTCGATATACCATCTTTTGCCAAATACCGGTATGATCGGGATATGTTTACCAGGCAAATAACCGCAATCTTCAAGCACTTTTGCCGCGCTTAAAATGTATTTCCTGACTTTATTTTTTTTGATTTTTCTGCGGCGAACCTCTGTATATCCTGTTGATTTTAATTCTTCTTCTAGCGTTTCGTCTTCTTCAAAATCATCATCAGAATATGATACCTCATCATCAAGTAGTCCCCTAAAAACACGGATAGTCTCGGTCTTTTTTTCTAGCACATAATATTCTGCGATCCTTACAATATCTTTTGTAATCCAATAATCACGCGCAAATCCTAATGTGTTATTAAAAATAGATGATGGCCAAGAAGCTGGATCATCTTTGTACTCTTGTTTGTATGCCTCAAGAGACATCGTGGAAATAACAAAACAATACCTAGCATCTGAT
>CALMNI010000030.1 GCA_937868555.1 uncultured bacterium
CTGCGCGACTCATTGAAAGCTTAGAAGCTCTCAAAAACAATGAAACGATTAATTCTCATATCGTATGGGGTCCTTCTAATCTACATCTCTTAACCGTTGACCCGAAAAAGCTGGAGTTAGCGCGCAGAGAGGGCTATAATGCAGCAATTGAGATTTTTAAATCAATAACTTCAATCTAATATTAAGATTGAAGTTATTTTATTTTTGATGTTACAAAAGAAACTAGTGTTTCAAGAGATGCATCTAAATCAGTATTATTTTCAATGATAATATCGGGATTTTCAAAATCATCGAATTGCTTTTTTAGCGCAAGGTAATAAGCGAATGGATCTTTGAGCATGTGTCCGGGGCGTTGGTTCTTTTCCAGCCGTTCTTTAATTATGTCTTCATCGCAAGTAACCCATACCAGCATATATCCTCCAAAATAAGTGGCAGCACCGTCAAAAAGAATCTGTCTTACATTTTTATTATTCATTACGTCTTCAACGATAATGGTTTTGTATTGCTTGGCCAAGCGAGGAAAATCTTCAACCACCCGGCAATAGACTTTGGCCTTTGTTTCTTCGGAAAAAATAATATTATTTTTTAAATTGTATTCGTAATTTGGATCAGTGGGCAAAATGAGTTTTTTAATTTCGTCGACATCATAATGAAAAATTCCTAGCTTCTCAGCAAGAGCTTGGGATAGCGCGCTTTTACCCGTTCCTATAAGACCAGCGATGAATATGACCATAGAGAGAAAAATGTAGTCCCAAGGGGAATCGAACCCCTGTTACCAGGATGAGAACCTGGTGTCCTAACCGTTAGACGATGGGACCAAATATAAATTTTATAATTTTTAATTTTTATTTATCCTAATACAGTGCCCACAAAATCGTGATAGCCGCGTATAAATTCTTCGCTCGTCATCGCTTTCTTGCCTTCAAGCTGCAAGCGGCGGACTAAAAGCGAATTGCGGCCGCACTGGATGGCGAGGCTGCTGTTATACAAGAATGTCTTGCCCTGTTTTTGGCTGTCGATTTCAATGATGTGGGGATCAACTTCCAATATTTTCAATTGTTTGCCGTTTATCCATGTCCAGGCCGAAGGCCAGGGATACATTGCTCGAACAAAGCGTTCAATTTCAACGGCCGGTTTTGTCCAGTCAATTATACCATCTTTTTTTTCTAAGCGGCCAACATAATTAGCTAAGCTATTATCTTGCGCTTGCGGTGTAATGAGACCGTCAAGATAGCGCGCTAAGCTATTAGGCAACACCTCAGCGCCTAACAGAGAAAGCGCATTGGATAAGGATTCAGACGTTTCTCCGGCGGCGATGGAATATTCATGTTGCGATAAAATATCACCCGTGTCAAGAGTTTTGTCCATGAGCATAATAGTAATGCCCGTAATGGCGTCGCCATTCATAAGGGGAGCTTGAATAACTGAAGCGCCTCTATATTTTGGCAACAGGGAACCATGGATGTTAACGCAGCCTTTGGAGGGTAGCTTAAGAATTGATTCTGGAATTAATTGCGAATAGGCAACGACAACAAGCGCTTCGGGAGCCAGAGCGCGCAGTTCATCGGCGATAAGAGAAATTTTTTGCGGTTGAAAAACGGGTAAACCGTACGCTTGCGCCGTTACTTTAACCGGCGGAGGACAAAGCTCTAAAGAGCGCCCCGCCGGCATATCGGGTTGCGTTACAACCGCTAAAACATCAAAGCGCGTATCGGCGATAAGAGCTTTAAGACTGGGAACGGAAAATTTGGGAGTTCCGACAAAGACGATGCGGTGTTTTGCCATATTAGCCTTCGTGAATATTCTTAGCTTTGTCGATGAAGAGAATGCCGTCGAGATGGTCTATTTCATGTTGAATGATACGAGCCATTAAGCCTTCGGCTTCTATCATGCGAGCAATGCCGTCTTTATCAATAAAAGCGCAGGCAAGGTTTTTGTGCCGGCGAACATCGCCGAAAATTCCGGGAATGGATAAGCACCCTTCATTGCCCCATTCTTTGCGCAGAGATTTTTTTAATAATTTAGGATTAAACATGGCAACAACACCATCTTTATGGCTAACTAATATTAAGCGTATATTTTGTCCGATTTGCGGGGCAGCCAAGCCTATACCCTTATCCGCCTCCATGGTTTTTTCCATATCGGCGATCAGGCTAGCATAGCCCGAAATATCTTTAGGGCTTATTTCTTTAGAAACCTCGCGTAAGCGAGGATCAGGATTGAATACTAATGGCAGTACTTTAGGCATAATTACCATTACTATAGCTTAGAAAATCCCTAAAATCAAGTAATAAATTTATTTTAA
>CALMNI010000031.1 GCA_937868555.1 uncultured bacterium
AAATCATATTTACAGAGATAGAAGGGATGAAATTAGGATATAAAATAGAAAAAAATAATTAAAACATAACTAAAGGGGCTTATTTGATACGGCTAATTTCCGACGGTTCCTTAGAGCCGCCACTTCGCAGCACTGTCAATTTACAGGGCAAAGTAATTCAACATTTTTAAAAGTCAAACCGGGAAAGCAAAAAAGCTAGTACCGGTTTTTTTATGCATTGCCTTTCCTTAGCCCTTATTGCTATAGTTAGACTATGAAAAAAATTGCCTTTCTCTTAATTCTAGGCCTGTTTATTTCTAGTCCCAGCTACGTTGTTAAAGCCGCGGCTATTGATTCTGATCATGACGGTTTGGTCGACGAACAAGAAGCACAATTTAAAACTGATATTCATAATCCCGATAGCGACGGTGATGGTTTTGTTGACGGCTTGGAAGTAGCGAGCGGATATAATCCCGCTTCTAAAGATACCCGGCCGCTTACTAAGAGTATTCTTATTGATTTGAAAAAACAGCGTTTGTACCAACAGCTTAATAACATTACTATTAGAACTCATACTGTTTCGACGGGCAAAGCTTCAACGCCGACAACTCGCGGGACCTATCAAATCGCCAATAAATCAAAGCGGGCTTGGTCCAGATCCTATGGATTATGGATGCCGTATTGGCTTGGCATTAAAGGAACGCGCATGGGAATCCATGAATTGCCCGAATGGCCTAATGGCTACAAAGAAGGGGCTAAGCATCTTGGCATTCCCGTATCACACGGCTGCATTCGTCTTGGCATCGAAGCTGCTAAAATTGTGTATGACTGGACCGATGTTGGGACTAAGGTAACTATTAAGTGAACCTGTCATTTCGAACCGCCTTTAGGCGATGAGAAATCTGTTAGCCAAAAGATTCCTCAGCCGCTTTGCGGCTTTCGGAATGACAAAAAAATTTTCTATGATCTATCTTGATTATTCCGCAACAACCCCGCTTGATAGAGAGGTGGCAAAAAAAATGCAGCCCTATTTTTCTGATATTTTTGCCAACCCCGCATCAATCCATAGCCTCGGACAAAGAGCCCTAAAAGCTGTTGATGACGCCCGTTATAGTATTGCCGCCGCCTTGCATGTTAGCGGCAATGAAATAATTTTTACTTCCGGAGCCACTGAGGCGAATAATTTAGCCATCAAAGGCATTGTTGAAGAATATGGCCATGCAAAAAGTCATATTATTACGAGCACCATTGAACATGATTCAATTTTAGAACCTTGCAATTATCTAAAAAAGAGGGGAGCGGCGATTACTAGTATTGGCGTTGATAGCAAAGGCTTACTTAAGCCCGAAGCAATCATTGCCGCCATTAGGCCAGAAACTGTTTTGATTTCTATTGGCTATGTAAATAGCGAAGTGGGAACAGTACAGCCAATAAAAAAAATCGGCCGGATTCTCAAGAATTATAATGAGCGCATGTATAAAACATGGCTTAATACTTCTCCCCGTAAACGAGGCTCAAAACCCCGACATGTCTATTTGCACACTGACGCAACGCAAGCAGCTAACTTTTTTGATTGCCGGCCTGAATTCTTGCACTGCGACTTGCTAAGCCTGTCATCGCATAAAATATACGGCCCTAAGGGAGCAGGACTACTGTATTGCCGCAGCGGATTGCCTTTACATGCGATGCTCCACGGCGGACATCAAGAACGCAATCTGCGCAGTGGGACACTCAATGTTCCAGCCATCGTTGGTTTTGGCGCCGCTTTTACAAAAGCCCTGCGCGAACAAGCAAAAAATAATGCTCGCATAAGCAAACTGCGCCGACAGCTAGCAACTGCCATACAAAAATTATATCCAAAAACCACCATAAACACACCTTTTGAGCAAGCCAGCCCCAGCCATCTTAACATCTCTTTTATGGGATGGGATGGCGAGGCGCTGCTTTCATATTTAGATGAACAGGGCATTGCCGTTTCTACGGGATCAGCCTGCGCTTCGGGCTCATTAAGCGCTTCACATGTTCTACTGGCAATGGGAAGAAGTGAGAGTCAGGCTCGTTCAACACTTCGCATTACCGTAGGCAAACTAACAGCCGCTTCGGAAATAGCTCAACTCAATCGGGCTTTAAAAAACTACCAACAGCCTGGCTGACGGATGTAAGAAATTATGATATACTAAGCTTATGAAATTAGCATTTTCTAAGGGTTTAAATTACATCTATCTTGGAGCCGGCTTTTTCCGGTCGGCAGTGGCCGACCTTTTTTTTCTACGCCCGGCGCTTATAGGTTTTGCAAGCGCCTTGCTTCTTAATATCGTAACCTGGCTCTTTACCATTGCCTTAACGCGCTCAATTGGCAGTGATATTGCGATTCTCCACTACAACGTTATTTTCGGCATTGATAAAGTTGGCGAAGGAGTTAGTTTGTATGCTTTGCCGCTGGCAGCCTTAGAAATTTTCGTAATCAACTTCGTAGTGGCAGCCCTTATCGCCGGGAAAAAAAATGCCCTGCTTATTTATATTTTGGCGGCAGGGTCATTTTTGGCCAGCGCCATTATTCTCAGTGCTCTGTATTTTATTTATTTAGTTAACTTTAGCTAACTTTATATGGACGCGGATATTTTTAAAATCCTTATTCTGTCTGGCTTGGCCTCCA
>CALMNI010000032.1 GCA_937868555.1 uncultured bacterium
AAGCAATTGGAAGATGGGGGAACTGGTTTAACCAAGAATTATTTGGTTTGCCAACAAACGCTCCTTGGGGTATTCCCATAGTCCCCTTTAATAGGCCGCTTGGTTTTGAAAGCTCCCAATATTTTCATCCGACTTTTTTGTATGAATCAATTGGGAATTTGGCTATTTGTATTATTTTATATTTCCTTTTACAGAAAAAGATTGCCGCGCCTAAGATTATTGGCTGGTATGCAATACTCTATGGTTGTCTGCGCTTTGCTTTAGAATATATAAAAATTGACCCAACGCCCGTCCTCTTTGGTTGGCGTTGGCCACAAATTGTAAGTCTTATTTTAATTATTATCGGGCTCATAACCCTTCGTAAAAAGTCTTGACAGGGAGGGGAAGAGAGCATATAATAGGCATGCTAGCACTCTCAGTGCTAGACTGCTAATTTTTAATATACTTCTATGAACCTTACACCTCTTTCCGATTATCTTCTCGTTAAGGCGATTGAAGAAGAGTCGGTTACTAAATCAGGCATTGTGTTGCCGGATACGATTGATAAAAAAGAAAAGATTCGCCGGGGCGAAGTAAAAGCCGCCGGACCAGGCAAAATACTTGATAACGGACAAAAAGCGCCTATGAACGTTAAGGTCGGCGATACTATTATGTATAAAGAAGATTGGTCGGCTGAGAAAATGAAAGTCGAAGGCGAAGAATTGGTCGTTATCCATGAGTCGGATGCACTCATGATTATTGAATAATACCGGTTTTGTCATTTCGAACCTGTCGCGATAGCGACTGGTGAGAAATCTTGATCAGTTAGATTTCCCCTCGCTCGCTGCGCGAGACTCGTCGAAATGACAGTTTAACTATTTATTAATAACATTATGGCAAAACAAATTATTTTCAACGAACAAGCACGGGCAGCTTTAAAGCGCGGAGCTGATCAGCTCGCTAACGCTGTTAAGGTTACGCTCGGTCCTAAGGGACGCAATGTCGTCCTTGAAAAAGGTTACGGTGCTCCGGTTATTACGAAAGACGGCGTCAGTGTTGCCAAGGAAATTGAACTGGAAGATAAGTTTGAAAATATAGGAGCGGAAATAATCAAAGAGGCTGCTTCTAAAACCAATGATGCCGCTGGTGATGGAACGACAACGGCAACTATTTTAGCGCAGGCGATGATTACCGAAGGCTTGAAGTTAGTTTCCTCGGGAATCAATCCCATTGATATACGCTCGGGAATGGAAAAGAAAGTTGCTGAGATTGTTGAGCATTTGAAAAAAAATTCCAAAGCGATTTCAACTAAAGAAGAAATTGCTCAGGTTGCTTCTATTTCTGCTAACGATAAAGAGATCGGTTCTATAATTGCTGAAGCAATGGAATCGGTTGGTAAAGAAGGCGTTATAACTATTGAAGAAGGCCAGTCCTTCGGCGTTGAAAAAGAAGTGGTGGAGGGCATGCAGTTTGATAAGGGGTATGTTTCCCATTACATGGTAACCAACTCCGAAGCAATGAAGGCGGAAATGAATGAGCCCTATATCTTATTAACAGACAAGAAAATTTCCTCAATTCAGGAAGTCCTGCCCTTGTTAGAAAAAGTTGTTCAATCAGGCAAAAAGGATATTGTTATTATTGCTGATGAGATTGAAGGCGAAGCTTTGACGACTTTTGTCTTAAACAAGCTGCGCGGTACTTTCAATGTTTTGGGAATTAAAGCTCCGGGTTTTGGCGACCGTCGCAAGGCAATGCTTGAAGACATCGCCGTCTTGACTGGCGGTAAGGTTATTTCTGAAGAAGTGGGCTTAAAGTTAGAAACTACTGAACTGGCTGATTTGGGCCAAGCTCGTAAAGTGATTGCTTCTAAGGACAATACGACGATTGTTGATGGTTCCGGCAATAAAGATGCTTTGAAAACACGTGTTGAACAAATTCGTAAAGAACTAGAACTATCTGATTCCAGTTTTGATAAGGAAAAGTTACAAGAACGCATTGCTAAATTAACTGGCGGCGTTGCTGTTATTAAAGTTGGTGCGGCAACCGAAACGGAAATGAAAGAAAAAAAGGATCGCATTGAAGACGCTTTAAACGCTACTCGCGCGGCCGTTGAAGAAGGAGTTGTTCCGGGCGGAGGCTTGGCCTTAGCCTTGGCCGGCAATGTCTTTAAAGAAGTTGCTAATAATTTGCTTGATAATCCAGGAGCGCAAATTGTTGACAGCGCCATTCTTGAGCCTATTAAACAGATTGCCGCTAATGCCGGCAAGGACGGAGCTTTAATTCTCTATACCATTATGCGCGAGCATAAAAATGGCAATACTGCCCATGGATATAATGCCGCAACCGATACCTTTGAGAATATGATTGAGGCGGGTATTATTGACCCTACTAAAGTGGTTCGCTCGGCTTTGGAAAATGCCGCATCGGCCGCGATGATGTTCTTAACTACTGAAGCGGTTGTTGCTGATAAGCCTGAGTCCAAAGATTCTGGCTCGGGACATGGCGCTGGTATGGGCGGCATGAACCCAGGGATGATGGGGATGTAGCATAGGTTAAAAAAATAGGTCCACAATGCGCGAGCACTGTGGACCTTTTTTAGAATCCAGATTTTTCAATAAAGACAGGTTTTCCTATTATGCTATCGGGAGAATCGATGAGAACATCGACACCCGAAATAACTTTATGATAGATTAAAAATTCGACAGCGAAGTTAACTAAATATATAAATACATATTTTGGTTCATTGATAAACCATAAATATTGTTCTTTAAACCATTCAGTTATTACCTTTTTTTCTTTGACGATATCAAATAGTTCGCCTCTGAGAAAATCAAAAGCGTAAACGCCGCCTTCTACTTCTGAAATTTTTTCATAGAACACGATGCTTGCAAAACGTGCTAAGTTTTTCCCTTCCCCCGTTTTCTTCATATTTTCTGAAAAATAAGACAGGGGGAAAATGAGCTGCGCCCTCGATCCGTAATAGTCATCAAGGGGAATGCCTTTAATTTCTGGAAAAATTTCAATCATAAATAGAGGTTGAGGAGATAGGCAAATAAAAATCTCAAATTGGCAGCCGGTAATCAATTTTGAAAATTTCGGGGTATTGGTTCCAATAACTGCTTTTATTGCTTGTGTTGTAATGGTGGGCATTATTTCCATTAAGAGATCCAAGAATGTATCGTTGTCACTATTTAAATAATTAGCAAAAGCATCTTGATTTGGAGCAGCGTGATTAAAAGACAAAATATTTTTTCTATTTTTACTTAAGTAAGATAAATCAGCAGCGGTGACTCTATAAGGATATTTCC